>JBLHOB010000160.1:0-6700 GCA_047619425.1 Myxococcota bacterium | reverse complement strand
GGCCAGCAGTTTCGCGAAGAAGTGATCGAGCCTTTTGCTGACGCATACCTCGCCGGGCGCACGCCAATCCCGTGCGTGACCTGCAACTCGAAGTTCAAGTTTGAACATCTGATGGCGCGAGCCGAGGTGTTCGATTCAAAGTCGGTTGCGACCGGTCACTACGCGAGGGTCGAGACGGACGCCGTGAGTGGGAACGCGAAGTTGTTCCGCGCTCGTGATCTGCGCAAAGACCAGACGTACTTCTTGTTCGAGTTGACCCAGGCTCAACTGCGCCGGGCGCGTTTTCCGTTGGGGGAGATGAGCAAGGACGCGGTCCGCGAACTTGCGCGCGAGTTGTTGTTGGCAACGGCGGACAAGCCCGAAAGTCAGGAAATTTGTTTCGTACCCGACGGCGACTACGCTGCCATCGTTGAGGCGGTACGACCCGAAGCAAAAGAGAGTGTCGGTGAGATCGTCGACGAAAGTGGCAAGGTGCTCGCAGAGCACAAGGGCATTCACCACTTTACGGTCGGGCAACGACACGGTCTCGGAATCGACAACGCGGGCAAGGCGCTCTATGTGAATAAAATCCTACCGGGCAGTGGACGGGTGGTGGTTGGCGATCGTGCCGACCTCGATTCGAGCACGACGATTGTCGAGCGCGTCAATTGGATCAGTGGCGTCGTGCCGAGTGAGCCTGTGCGCGCTCGGGTTCAGATTCGCTATCGCCACGAAGGCGAGCTTGCGATGATTCACCCCATGGGCAACGCGACGGTGCGAGTTGAATTCGAAAGTCCCGTTCAGGCAATTACGCCAGGGCAGGCCGCGGTTTTCTACGACCCTGAAAACAACGAAGAGGTATTCGGCGGTGGCTGGATCGGCGACCCCGTTTCGTGACGAGCGCGCTCCTATGACACACGCAAAGACACACGCAAAGACACACGCGAAGGCTGACGCGAGGACCGACGCGAACAAGAACCTGAACCTGATTGAGCCCGAGTGGCCCAACGCGGCCTTGCTTGAGGCAAAACTCGGTTACTCCTTCCGCTCGATTGAACTTCTCGAGACGGCGCTGCGGCACTCATCTTATGCCCATGAAAAGGGCCCTCACGACAAGAGCTTGCGACAAAGCAACGAACGTCTCGAGTTTCTCGGCGACTCGGTGCTGGGCGTTGTGGTGGCCGATGCGCTTTACAATGCCCACCCCAAATGGGCCGAGGGCGACCTGACTCTGGCGCTGCAGAACCTTGTCGACCAACGCTCGCTGACCAAAGTGGCAACCGAACTTGGCCTTGGCGAGTTCTTGCGCCTTGGGCGCACAGAAAGGCAGTCCGCTGGCGCCAACAAGTCAGGCATCTTGTCCGACGCGATGGAAGCAGTCTTGGGGGCGATGTTTTTGGACGGCGGGCTCCCGGTGGTGGAAGAGTTTTTGGGACGCATTTTCGAAGAGGGACTTAGCGCGGACGCTGTTCCTGCTAAGAGGGACCCAAAGACGCGCTTTCAAGAATGGATGATGGCGCGGACCAGTGCGTTTCCGACCTATGAATGTATTGGCGATAGCGAAATTGACGGTGATGAAAATCGCTTCACGGTGAAGGTGGTGATGGGCGACGAGAACTGGGGCGAAGGCACGGCGCGAAGTAAACGCAAGGCGGAGAGACTCGCAGCGGAGCGGGCTCTTGAGCGTGTTGATGCAACCGAACGAGAGGACATTACGTGAGCGACGAGAAGACACCAGACATGGAAAGCGAAGATGGCGTCTATCGCGCTGGGTTTGTCGCGATCCTCGGTCCGCCGAACGCGGGGAAGTCGACCTTGATGAACCGTATCCTCGGTCAAAAGCTCGCGATCGTAACCGCCAAACCCCAGACGACGCGCAGCCGGATTCTTGGGATTCACTCGCTGCCGAATGCCCAGGTGTTGTTTGTCGATACCCCCGGCCTTCACGAAAGCACAAAACTATTGAATACGGCGCTGAACGAGGCCGTCGGAGACGCGGCACGTAAGTGTGATGTTGGCGTCATTTTGGTGGATCTGAAGGAAGGCTGGCAGGACGTTCACCAACAGCTGCGCGAGAAGCTCGCTGACTTTGGCAAACCGATGCTCGTTGTCGGCACGAAGTGTGACCTTGTTAAAGATGATGTTGTTGCCGTCTTGCCGAGTCACGGTGCCGAGCCTGCAGCAGTGCTTCGGGTTTCGGGTACCACCGGTGAAGCCGTCAAGGAACTCGAAGCGGCAATCGTTGCGCAGCTGCCGGAGTCACCGCCGCTTTACGACCAGGACGTGCTGACGGATCGACCGGTGCGCTGGCTCGCCGGTGAGTTTGTGCGTGAGTCGGTATTCGAGTCACTCGGCCAAGAACTTCCCTACGCGATGGCAGTCGACGTGATCAAGTACGAAGAGGGCAACGGCGAGCTCGTCACCATTCACGCCAACATCCTCGTCATGCGCGATTCTCAAAAGCGAATCGTCGTCGGTCGCGGGGGCTCGATGGTCAAGAAGATCGGCATTCGAGCGCGCAAACAAATTGAACAAATGGTCGACTGCCAGGTGCATTTGAAACTGTTTGTGAAGATTGATCCGAAGTGGCTCAAGAGTGCCAAGCGGATTGACGCCCTCGGTTACAACTAACGACGCGCGGCGCGCCGGGCGGGTTTGGGGAGATGGTTTGGCGGATGTAGATCTATGTGAAGTCGGGCCCCGGGACGGACTTCAGAACGAAACGGATATTCTCGACACGTCGACAAAGGTGCGTTTGATCGAGGGCATCGTCGCCGCGGGGGTGAAGCGGATTGAGGTGACTTCCTTCGTGTCGCCGAAGTGGATCCCGCAGTTGGCCGACGCCGAGAAATTGATCCCGTTGCTGCCCGCTGCACCCGATGTTCGCTTCGCAGCCCTCGTGCCCAACATTCCGGGTTGGGAGAGGTTTCGCTCGAGTGGCAAGCTCGATGATGCCGCGTTGTTTATCTCCGTGAGCGAGACGCACAATCAGAAGAACGTGAACAAGCCGGTGGCAGAGCACCTCGAACGTCTGCGCGACGTGATCGTGCGCGCAAACGAGGCGGACGTGCCGACCCGCGTCTATGTCTCGACGGCCTTTGGCTGTCCCTATGAAGGTGCGGTCGCCCCCAAGGCGGTGGTGAAGCTGGCGTGTGATCTCTATGAAGCAGGCGCTCGCGAGATTGCGATCGGCGACACGATCGGCGTTGGCGTGCCGGGGCAAGTGACCGCGCTCGTCGCAATGTTGCGCGATGCACTCCCTCTCGAGGCGTTAGTGATGCATTTGCACGACACCTATGGCCGGGCCCTCGCAAACGCGATGGCGGGGTACGAGGCTGGCGTGCGCAAATTTGATTCGTCACTCGGTGGCCTTGGGGGTTGTCCTTATGCGCCGGGCGCATCGGGAAATTTGGCCACCGAAGACCTCGTCTCGTTATTCGAGAGCGAGGGGATCAACACCGGCGTGAGCCTCGAGCGTTTGGTGGAGACATCGCGGTGGCTCGAAGAGGAAGTCTTGATGCGGAAGCTTCCCAGCCGCGTACTTCGGGCCGAACTAGGAGCGCGTTAGTTGATGGCACCCATGCGTCTTGGATATTGCCTTCTCACACTTGTACATATTGTTGTGAATGTTTCTGTCGCCGACACCGCGCGGGCCGAAGCTGGCGGTTGGCGCGTGGCGCTCGACATCGATAACGACGTCGTGACGGGACGCGATCGCCACTACACGAGCGGGCTCTTGTTGACGGCGCTTGCGCCTGCAGACTTCTTGCCGAGTTGGATCGAGGGGCTGGGAGTCGTGTTGCCTCCGTTCTCGAAGGACGCGGGCGAGGTTCGTTGGGCTTTTGGACTCGGGCACGGGATGTACACACCGAGGATCTCCGATGAGTCAGATCTCATCGCAAGCGATCGACCCTATGCGGGTTATCTGTATACACGGCTTGGCCTCTACCGGGAGCACGCCGCGGCGTCTGTCGACGGGGCGCCTTATCTCGACACGCTCGAAATCGATCTCGGGCTCGTTGGGCCGGGCGCCGTCGGTCATGAAGCACAGGACGCTTTACACGATATTTTCCCTTCGCCAAAGTTTCAGGGTTGGGACAACCAGCTTGAGAACGAGCCGGCATTGGTCGTACGCGGATCGCGTCGCTGGCGTCTGCCGGGCAAATCGATTGAAGTGACGGATCATCTCTCGACGGACCTAATTGCGAGCGTGACGGCAGAGCTCGGCAACGTACTTACCGCGGGTACCGCGGGGCTGCGCCTGCGGCTCGGCAAGCAATTGCCCGAGGATTTTGGAGACGGTCGCTTTGGCAATGCGACCGCCAAGCCCGAAGAGTTCAGTCTTTACGTGTTTGTCGGCGCAGATTTTTCTGGGGTGGCGCACAACATCTTTCTGGATGGCAATACGTTCAGAAAAAGTCACGACGTAAACCGCCGCGCGTACGTTGTTCACGCACCGGCGGGCCTCGTGTTTGAGAAGGGCCGCTTTCGCACCGAATTGAGTTTTGTATGGAACTCAAAAGAGTTTGAGGGGCAGACGTCCCCAGACGTCTATGGTCGCTGGTCGATCGCATACTCGTACTAGGAGTGTGCAGCTTGCGTGTGGGTGTAGCTAACGACGCAGTTGCGCTCTCGGTACGATGCGTGGGTCGATCCAGCGCGACGAGTAGCCCTGATACGCAGTCGGGTTGCGCAGCACGACTCCGCGCCGATGGCTGCGAAAGACAAGCGTTACCTTCTCGCCGGCAAACGGTGAAAGATCGGCACGTCGTTCTTTGGGCCACCTGCGAACCAGTTGAAATGACGCCGGCATTTTAACGTCGGTGCGGTAGCGCAAGACACTGGCCGCTGGTTTGTCGTCTCGTTCAACCAATAATTCAAAGGTGAGTGTTGCCCCGGGCTCAGCGTACTGGGGCGGGTATACGTCCGGGCGGACTAGGAGTTGAGGATCGTTGTCGGGGAGCTCGACCTCGCAGCGTGTTTCTTCAATCCATTCCTTGGCCTCGTGGTGTGGCCCTTCATCTTGATAGAGTGTGGTGAAGAGTAGATGCTCGCGGATCGCGTAGTCGGACTCTTGGGCTCGCGAGACCGGTACGCAGGTTTCGAGGAGTCGGGTGTAGTCGCGCTCGGGCAGCGGGCGCGGACGGGCGAGCAAAAAAATGAAGTTGTCGGCAGCGGCTGTAAACTGAATGCCGAAGTCCCGATCGAGATGGTCGACGAGAGCGGGCGCATAGTCGCGTAACCGGTCGGTGTCCGAGAAGAACCCGTTGTACCGCGCAACGGCGAGACGTGTTGCACTGCTGCGGCTTCCCTCGACCACCGCTGCGCCGCCATCGTGCGCGATGTGGTGTTGGTACAGGTTGTAGTAGGGGCTCGGCATGTCGCGCTCGGCCAGGAAGTTGATCATTGCGAGATCGGGAACACTCAAAAGGCTGTCGCCATCGCGCGTGTTGGCCCAAACCACTTCAACGAGTTGGTTGAGTTTCTCCGCGGTGTAAGGTCGTTCTAGAATTCCGCCTCGTTTCGGTGTGACCTTGGCGTTCATCTCCGAAAGGGTGTGCCAGTACCAGTATGCCCCGACGATCGCGTAGGCGGTCAAAAGCACGGTGGCGGTGGTGCGGACCGCCACGACGGAGGGCGCATGGGGAGCCGGGTAGGTTTTCGCAAAACGGTGGGCGATGACAGCGCCGAGTACGAGGATGGGTTGGTAGACGTTCATCAGGTGGTTGTAGTCCGCACGTGGGAAGACGCCGAGAAAGATCATCGCCGCAACGGCAAGGGTCGCAAAGAGCGGGGCGTCAAGCTGTCGGCGACCACTTGAGGGACTGCGTCGAAACGAGAGCCACGCGCCCAGTGCGAACAGCACGGGTGGAACCTGATAAAGCACGACATGCATGCGTTCGAGAATCCGCGTCGTGCGCACCCACTCAAACGGGGGACCAATGTTGTAGATCGAAGTCGCGCCGTAGGTGAGCCGATCTGTGCCACCCAGGATGCCCGATTCGAATAGCGATGTAGGGCCGAGGTACGGCACCGAGTGCTGTCCGGCGAATACGAAGGGCTGCACAACTAGACTTTTGAATGCAGCGCCAACCGCATCGTTGACCACGAGGTAGCCGATGACCGGGAGCCCAATGGCGAACCCGCCTAACGCGATTGCACCCAGATTGGCGGGAAGGCTAGCCGGTGCAAAGTCTGCCTGACGTCGAAAGGCTGCTAGCCCGAAGAGCGCACCGACGAGGCCAAAGACCCCGTAGTTCTGTTTGAATGTAATCGCGAGGCCGAAAGCAATGCCCAGCCAAAACAGATCGCGCTGGCTACCGCTGTCGCCGAAGCGCAGGAGTTGGGCCAAGCCAAAGAGGCAGAACATCACGGCGAAGGGCGAGTAGAAGGTCCAGGTCCAAATTGGAAATGCCCACACGACAAAAATCACGAACATCCCAACGCAGGCGAGGGCATAAGTGCGCTGCGTAAGGCGAGCGACGATGTGATACGCGACGCCGACGGTCGCTACATAGGCGCCGAGAGAGAGAGCTCGCGAAGCCAGGACGCTCGGTTCGACGACCCGAAACAGTGCCGACAACAGAAACCAAATGCCCGGGGACACGAAGGCGTCCATGTCCTTGTAGAGAACCTTGCCTCGGACCATGTCGAGGGCCTGAAGCAGGATGTATCCCTCGTCGGACAAGTTGATGGAGCGGCGGCTCAGTGGGGCGACGAT
>JBLHOB010000159.1:0-6712 GCA_047619425.1 Myxococcota bacterium | reverse complement strand
TACCGGTACTCGGACTTCGTTGAAGAAGACCTGGTTGAAGCTGTGCACGCCGATCAGGCTGGGGATCGGCGTGACTTCGATACCGGGCGAACGCATGTCGATCAACAGGCATGTCGTACCGCCGTAGCGGTCGCTGCTCTCGGTGCGCACGAGCATGAAGATCCACTCGGCTTTGTGCGCCAAAGTGGTCCAGATCTTTTGACCGGTGACGCTGTATTCGTCGCCGTCGAGGGTGGCCTTGGTTTTCAGCGAAGCCAGGTCGCTGCCGGAGTCGGGTTCGGAGTAGCCCGTGCACCAGATTGAGGTACAGCCGAGCAAGTCAGGAAGGAAGCGTTGCTTTTGCTCGGGCGTGCCGTGAGTGATCAACGCGGGGCCAACCCACTGCAAGCCCATGAAGTCACTGCCCAGTGCTGGCGCCTTTGCCGCGCCCATCTCTTCTTTCAAGATGAACTGTTGGATGACGCTGCCACCGCAACCGCCTTCTTCGGCGGGCCAGGCAAATCCAACCCACTTCTTTTCGATCAACGCCGCGTGCCAGGCTTTGAGGGTTTCGGGGTCTTCGTGTTTATCCGCAGGCGGGAGGTGCTGTGCCAGAAAATCACGGACCTCTTTGCGAAATGCTTCTTCTTCAGGCGTAAAGTGGAAATCCATCTTAAAGGCCTCCGAGAGTTGCAACGCGTTCGAGGTGGAAGTCCTCGTCGCCGTAGGCCGGCCGCGCAAATTTACTTCGTTTCAAATACAGTTGAATGTCGTATTCCTCGGTGTAACCCACCGCACCGTGGAGCTGGATGGCATCGACACCGATGCGCGTGAACGACTCGGTCGCGTAGGCCTTTGCCGCAGATGCTGCAGCGGGTACAGCTTTCGGGCTTTCTTCAAGTGCCCACGCTGCGTAGTAGAGCAGCGATCGCGTTGATTCGAGCTCGACGTGGATCTCCGCAAGGGGATGCTTCACTCCTTGGAAACGGCCGATCGGGGAGCCGAACTGGGTGCGGTCCTTTGCGTACTGGACTGTGAGGGCGAGGGCGGCTTCGCCCGCACCTAGCATTTCGGCCGTCATCGCGACGGCACCCTGGTCCATAACCCGCGCAATCGCCGGCCAACTTTGACTCGCATCCCCGAGTACGTTGGCTTGAGGTACCTCGACGTTTGAAAACGTGACGTGTCCGACGCGCTTGCTCTGGTCGAGGGCCTCGAGAGCGATGACTTCGACACCCGCTGCATCGCGAGGCACGAGGGCTACGCCCAAGTCACCGGCGTCCGTCTTGAAAGCGACGACGAATACACTCGCGTCCGGTGCGTCGAGTACATGGGCTTTGCGACCGTCGATGACAACCGTGTTGTCCGTGACCTCGCCTCGGGTAAGGATTCCGTGAGGGCCAATGTCCTCGGGGCGATCAAATAGGGCAAGGGTTCCGATTTCGGTTCCGTCTGCAAGCCGCGGCAACCAGGCCTGCTTTTGTTGGTCGCTGCCGATGTCATTCACGAACGACGAGGTGAGCAGCGTCGAGATCAGGGGAGACGGGAACAGGCTACGTCCCGTTTCTTCAAGCAGGACGATCAACTCGATCCAGCCGAGGCCCGCGCCGCCATAGGTGTCGTCCGTGATCAACCCGCTCCAACCGAGACTGGCAAGCCTTTTCCATATTTTCGGGGAGTAGCCGACATTTTCTTCGATGAGACGTCGTACTTCGGGAAGGGGGCATTGCTCGTCCAGAAACATCCGTGTTGAGTGGCGCAGATGCTCCTGATCTTCAGTGAGGCCAAAGTTCATGATCTTCCTGTTCCGTTTGGAGGCGCCCCGGACGCGCGGGGTGCGATGTTGTCCGTACGTTAAGCGAATTGCGGGCGGACTTTCACAGATCGAGTTGGAGAGTCGCCAACCGCACGCGAATTGTAGACTTGAATGATCCCTTCTTCTAAAAACCACGCCAGTCCAAACGGGCATACGCGAGTCGAACAGGTCGTGGCCCGCTATCGTGCGGCGGTCGTAGTTCTGGAGATTCGCGGTGCAGTTCGTTCGAATGGGGATCGTGTTCAAATACTTGCGCAGGTTTGTGAGCCACCGAGCATTGCTCGTCGCTTCCGTTCTTGTGTTTTCGTCGACGAAAACGTTCGCAGCGGAAGTCTCGGACGTCGAAGGTCCGCGTGCAGACCAAGGCGCCGATACGGACGCCTATGACCCGTGGGCCGGGATGGACCGAGACGGTCGCATCCCGTCGGTGACGATCCCGCTAGACGTGCCGAACCCATCGCGTTGGCGTTACTACCCCGAAGGCCGGAGCAAGCCCGGTAGCATGATCGACCGGCTGTTCGTGACGAGTTTTATCGCGCCCTACGTGTTTCAAAGCAGCGATGTCGGCACGGGCGGCGGCATCGCAATTACAGACATCGATTTTCGCAACCAACGCCGCCGCGAATTCCTCGGAGTCTTCAGCTCATACACGTCGGAGGGACAGCAGAATTTCACCGCAGTCTGGGAGCGCCGGATGCATCAGCGCGAGCTTCCAGCGGGCGGCGTGTTGGTCGAGGACCGCAGCCATTGGCGCCTGCGCGCGAGCTACAGCAAGACCCTGACCCGCCGCTTCTTCGGCCTTGGCCCCAATACCAAAGAACGCGATGAGGCGAGTTATACCGACGAACTCCTGTGGCTCGAGCTGGGTTTTGAGCGTGCGGTGCCCGAGCCGGGTTCGGATTGGATCGTCGGCCTCTCATTGCGAGGGGAGTTACACGACCTTTCGAAGGGGAAAGTCGGCGGAGCCCTCGATGTTGCAGACCTCGATGCCAGGCTCTATCGAGACGCGCAGCATCATGATCTCGGGCGTCTTGTCGCCATCGTGCGGCACGACACTCGCGATAGTCCGGTCAATCCGTATCGGGGTTGGGTTTTGGGGGCAGATGTCGACGCCGCACCGTTACAAACCGGGGGCGACTCGGGCGCGTTGTTTCGCCTCTATGGTTCAACGGTGCACCCGGTGCCTGCACCGTTTCACGATGGCGGAGACGAAGACGAAGAAAACCCGCCGACAGACACCATCGCCTTTGGCTTTCGCAGTGAGCTGACGACAGGGTCTCTACCGTTTTTCTCCCTGCCCACACTTGGCGGTCGCAGGGATATGCGTGGCTTTATCGACGGCCGGTTTCGCGGTGACGCGTCATGGTTGATGAGCGCCGAATATCGTTTTTGGTTTGTTCCGCGCGGGTTCCGTGTGCCCTTCACCGATGCGATTCGCATCGAGCGCGTGGGTGCGGCGTTTTTCTACGACACTGGAGCCGTTGCCGGGGAAGCCGCAGATTTGTTCGACGTGAAGGTGCGCCACAGTTACGGCGTTGGATTGCGCTTCATGCTTGAGCGAACCGCACCCTTTCGCGTCGATCTCGGATTCTCCGAGGATGGCTACGAGCTCTCGGCGGGATTCGGCTTTACATTTTAGACGGCTGCTAGGCTGCCGAGCGTCGTCAGTTAAACGAGTCCATAGGCCAACATTGAGTCGGCGACTTTGACGAAGCCAGCGATGTTGGCGCCGGCTACGTAATCGACGGTTCCGTCCGGACGCGTTCCGTAGTCTGTGCAGCGGGTGTGAATGTTCGACATGATCTCCTTGAGGCGATTGTCGACTTCTTCTCGCGGCCACGAAAGCCGCAGCGCGTTCTGACTTTGCTCAAGTCCAGAGACCGCGACGCCCCCGGCGTTGGCCGCTTTACCCGGGCCAAAGAGTACGCCCGCTTCCTGAAAAAGATGCATTGCGCTGGCCTCGGTTGGCATGTTGGCCCCTTCACAGACCGCGGAAACGCCGTTGCTGATCAACTCGCGCGCATCCTCGATGCCGAGTTCGTTCTGCGTTGCACAGGGCAGCGCGACATCACACGGCACGGACCAAGGGCGTTGGCCGGCAGTGAAGGTGGCTTTGGGATACTTGGTTACGTATTCGCTGATGCGTCCACGCTGTACGGTCTTGAGATCGATCACATAGGCGAGCTTGTCGGCGTCGATTCCCTCCGGGTCGTGAATGAAGCCGCCCGAGTCGGAAAGCGTCACCACTTTGCCCCCGAGTTCGGTGGCTTTCTCGACCGCATACGTCGCCACATTCCCCGAGCCCGAGACGACGACCGTCTTGGCCTTAATGCTGTTGCCAACGTTTTCCAGCATGTGCTGGCAGAAGTAGACGCAGCCGTATCCCGTTGCTTCGGTGCGCATCAGGCTTCCGCCGAATTGCAGTCCCTTGCCAGTCATGACACCGGCGAAGCGATTTTCAAGTCGCTTGTAGTGGCCGAACATGAAGCTGATCTCGCGTGCCCCTACGCCGATATCGCCTGCGGGTACGTCGGTCTTCTCGCCGATGTGTCGCGAGAGTTCGACCATTAGAGACTGGCAAAAGCGCATCACCTCGCGGTCACTCTTGCCCTTTGGATTGAAATTGCTGCCGCCTTTGCCGCCGCCCATTGGCAAGCCGGTAAGGCTGTTCTTCAAGACTTGCTCGAAGCCCAAAAATTTGAGCACGCTCTGGGTGACTGACGGATGAAAGCGCATGCCGCCCTTGTAGGGCCCGAGGCTGTTGTTGAACTGTACGCGCCATGCGCGGTTGGTTCGCACGTTGCCCTGGTCGTCTTCCCAGACCACGCGAAAGATGATGATGCGATCGGGTTCCGTCATGCGATCGAGGATCGCTGCCTCGCGGTACTGCTTGTGGTCCCGCAGGAACGGCATCAAGGTCGACGCGGCTTCAAATACAGCCTGGTGAAACTCGGGCTCATAGGGGTTGCGCCGAATGAGCCCCTGCATGAATGCCTCTACATCCTTGTCGTCGCTTCGGTATGCGCTCAGATCGTCGGTCATGCGTCCTCCAGGGATTGTCTGTAAAAGCGTAGCAAGCAATCGCGAAAGGATCCGCGCTTGATTTGATAGAAAGAAAATCCCGCGCCGAGCGAGCGATGGGGGGCCTGCAGCACTCGTGCCTCCCTGCTCGGCAGGCGACTTAGAGCGCAAGTTATGAAGCGCGCGTTGATTGTCGGCGCCCGATCGTGCTCGATGCGTGGCTAGCCGACTCGCTACAGGGCAGGCGGGGATTCGTTGCCGCCCAAGCGCTTGGTCCACTGACCCAGGGCGTCCCGCATCTGCTCTGCCACCTCGGTATCGTCAACCCTTGTGTCTTGTGGGTCGCGTAGCTCTCGAGCGCCGCGAGAATCTTCGACGAGCTTACGCGCGCCCCTGCGAAGACTCCGCAACGACACCGCGTAGCTCTCGGTATCAAAGTCGGGATGCCGCGTAGCCCAATACTGGGTGAGCAGCGTGACGGGGTGTGAGTATTCGGCGACTAGATCGCGGTTGAGCGGTAGCGCTTCGTGGTCGACAAGACTTGCGCCCGCAAGTGTTGTGACAGTTGGGGCGAGGGTGTGTTCGATTCCGACGATGTCGACGACCGTCGGCAGGATGTCGAGATGGGAAACCGGTAGCTCACTTCGAATGCCGCCGGCAAAGCGGCTGGGGTAGCGCACGACGAGAGGGACGTTGAGCACGGGGTCGGCGAGTGAAAACTCGTGGCCCATCATGCCGCCTTCTCCAAGCAACTCACCGTGGTCGGCAGTGACGATAATAAGGGTGTTGTCGAGTATCTGATGGCTTGTGAGTGTGTCGATGATGACGGCGAGTTGCTGATCCTGGTAGGCGATCTCGGCGGTGTAAAGGGTTTGTGCAAGTGTGCGTTCGACTGCGTCGGCGGTGCGCTCACCGGTGATGATCTCTTCAGCGCGCTCGATGCTGTAGTCCCGCGTCGTAAGGGAGTCGGGTGCGATACCAAGCGCCGCGAAGCCCGCATCGGGTGGCGCATAGGGGAGATGAGCTTCGAGAAGGTTTACGAAGAGGAAGAACGGTTTTGCTTGAGAGGCGGCCCCTGCAATGAAGCCGGTGGCCAATTGCGCCGCACGCGAGGCGCCCTTGTCAGTGGCCTCGGGCTCCTGGGAATAGGCGGCTTCAAACTTTTGGAAGCCCTGCGCGAGTCCGCGCCCAGAGGTAACCCACGGGTTGCTGGTGATACCGTACGTCAAATAGCCGTGCTCGGAGAGCGACTCTGCGAGCGTACGGTGGCTTGCGGCAAGCGCGAAATTTTCGTGCACGGCCTTGTGTTGCGTCGGTGCCAGGCCCGTGAACAAGCTTGCGTGAGAGGGGAGCGTCCAGGGCGCCGTTGAGTAGGCGCGATCAAATCGCGTGCCCGCCGCAGCGAGGCCGTCCAATGCCGGAGTAACCGGGCGATCGTTGAACGTGCCGCCAACGCCGTCCGCTCTTACGGTGTCGAGCACGATCAAGACCACGTTCGGGGACGGCTCGTGAGAGCAACCAATCGCCAGTGCACTCATCAACCCGGCGGCTATCGCGCCGAGCGTACTTGCGAATGTTGCGCGGCCCCGGCCCGCGAGCTCTTTCGAGGGATCGTTACGCTTCAATGGGCTGCTTCGACGACGGCGGCGCAGATGCGCTCGGCCGTTGTTTCATCCATATAGGGGTGCATGGGCAGACTGAGGATGCGTTGGCACAGGCCTTCACTCACTGGCAGCGAACCTGCGCCCTCACCCCAGGCCGCATAGGCTGGCTGCAAGTGCGTGGGAATCGGGTAGTAGATTGCCGTGGATATTTTCTCGGCTTCGAGTCGGGCAGCCACCTTGTCACGATCGTCGAGCAGGATCGAATACTGCGCCCAGCTGCTTTGCCGATCCG
>JBLHOB010000158.1:0-6713 GCA_047619425.1 Myxococcota bacterium | reverse complement strand
GCTTCGCGATGCTCGAAGAGCGGCTCGCGCAATTTGAGAAGCTTCGCCGCAAGTACGGCAACACGGTCGATGAAATTCTCGAGTTTCGCAGCCACGCAGCAGAGCAACTGGTGGGGATCGAAGGAGCAAGCCAGCGGGAAGGCGAACTCGAAACAGAGCGCATCAACGTCGAGAAAAGTCTGGTTCGCAACGCAAAGCAACTGAGCCGAGGGCGTGAGAAAGCAGCCAAGAGTTTGTCGGCCGACGTGCAGCGCTCACTCGCGGCGCTCGATATGCCGACCGCCGTCTTCGAAGTCGATCTTCAGCCCGCGCCGAAACCTCAGGGGCTGCCCTGCGGTAACGCCGGCAATGAGGCGCCAGAATTTAAATTCTCAGCCAATACCGCCGAGCCGACAGCGCCTTTGCAGAAGGTTGCTTCGGGGGGCGAGCTGTCCCGGGTGTTCTTGGCGGTAAAGAATGGCTTGCGTCGCGAGGGCCGGGGCATGGTTCTGGTGTTCGACGAAGTCGACGCCGGGATCGGCGGCCGCACGGCCCAGCGCGTCGGGCAGGTGCTTGCGGAGCTCGCGCAGCATCATCAGGTGCTCTGCATTACTCACCTGCCTCAGATTGCAGCCTTCGCGGACGTGCATTTTCGCGTCGAGAAGGGCGAGAAAGACGGTCGCGTCTGCGCAACCGTCAAACGCCTGAGCGAGAAGCAGCGCGTCGACGAGATTGCGCGCATGGCGGGTGGTGACAAGGTGACGGCATCCACACGCCGCCACGCCCGCGATCTTATGAAGGAAAAACCCCACACATAAAGCCCTCTCTCGGCCCGGAGTTGCGCGCGACCCCTGCTCACTTGAAGTAGGGGTCAAGCTGCCAATTTTGAGTCCGATGAAATGAGAGCCAGTTGCGGCCGCATTTCACGTTGTGATGGCGGTCACATTTACTGGCCTTGAAGGGGGCGATAATTCCAGTGGGGAGTGAGGCGCAAACAGACGTCGTGTCATCGATGCCCGGTGGCGGATCGATCGAAATTCAATCCGGCTTTTATGCGGGTCTTGAGGTCCTTCTCGATCGCGATTGGATCGTGGTTGGGCGCGGACGTGGTGCCGACGTTGTGTTGGCCGAAGCGACGATCTCACGGGCTCACGCCGCCATTGGATATGACGAGGGTGCCTTCTTTGTACAAGACCTCGGCAGCACGAACGGCACGATGGTGAACGGCGCCAAGACAGAGCGCACCTTGTTGAAACACGGTGACGAAGTTCGCATGGGACGTCTGGTGATCGGCATCAACTTACCTGGATAGTGCGCGAAACGAATTCTTTCTGGAGGAGGGGCTTCTTCCGGAATCTTTTGAGCTCGAACCAAAAGCAACGTCGGAGAACTTCGGATGAAGCAGTACACCTTGATACTTGTCGGCGATGAGACGTCACCGATTCGTAGGGTCCAGGTGAGTGATGTGGTGATCAAACGGCTCGCCTGGGGTCTTGGCGCGCTAGCCGTGCTGTTTGTGTTTGGCAGCTGGGACTACTACCACGCAAAGGCCGACAACCACGAGCTGGCTGAGCTGCGCGAGCAGAGTGTTGAGCAGACGACTGAGATGGCGCGTGTGCAGACCGTCTTCGACGAGATGACGAGTCACTTGACGAAGGTTAAAGAGCTCGAGCGCAAGGTTCGTATCATTGCAAACCTGCCCGGATCGAGCGCAGTCGGTGGGGCGGAGATTACGGAAGTCGTACCCGACGGCAGCGTTTCGGAAGACGCCGACGACAGCAATCTTCAAGTACCTGTTGGGGTCCCGGTCAGTACGGACAGCGTTGGCGACGAGCTGCTCAATGGCACCCTACACGGCAACATCTTGCCCACGCGTGCTGGCATGGCGGGCTCCACCCATGGCCTCACGACGCAAAAGGCACGGGCGATGCGCCAGCTGGCAGAGCTCGCCAAGGCGATCGGTGTCGGGGCAGAGCTGCAGACGAATTCTCTCGAAGAGCTGATGCTTCAGCTCGACGACAAACACACAAAACTGACTTCGATGCCCTCGATTTGGCCTACGCGGGGGTGGTTGACCTCGCGTTATGGCCCCCGTATCTCGCCCTTCACGGGGCGCCGACAGCACCATGCGGGGATCGACATCGCCGCCGCGAGCGGCGCCGAGATTGTGGCCCCGGCCGCCGGCCGTGTTGTCTTTGTCGGTAAAAAAGGTCCCCTTGGCAAAGCGCTGGTCCTCGAACATGGCTTTGGTGTGCGCACGGTCTACGGACACACCAAGGCGATCCACGTGAAGATTGGCCAGGAAGTTGAACGCGGCGAGCTCGTCGCAGCCGTTGGGAGTACGGGGCGCAGCACAGGCCCGCACCTTCACTACGTCGTCGAAGTGAATGGGAAGTCCAGGAACCCCCTCGACTATATTTTTGACTGAGCGATGATACGCCCCGAATTTTGAGCGGGTCCTCGTGCGGTTCCCCCATTGCAGGTTGTGTGGCGTAGTTGGTTTCCAGTGGTTGTTTAGTGCCACACGATACGCGCCATAAAACTTGTACAGCCACCACCAGGTCGCCCCCGCTCGGGAGAACCACGAACCCGAATGCAACGAACGCTTAGTAAAATTTTCGGTACCGCGAACGATCGCAACATCAAGCGATTGATTCCCCTTGTCGTACAGGTCGCAGCTTTCGAACCCCGGTTCGAAAAAATGAGCGACGCCGAGCTTGCCGGCATGACCCCCGCGTTTCGCGCGCGGCTCAAGCAGGGCGAGTCTCTCGACGACCTATTGCCCGAAGCTTTTGCGGTTGTGCGCGAAGCCTCGAAGCGCAGCCTGGGACAGCGGCACTACGACGTGCAGATCCTCGGTGGCATCACACTTCATCAGGGCAAGATCTCCGAGATGAAGACCGGCGAGGGCAAGACCCTCGTGGCAACACTTCCCTCCTATCTCAACGGGTTATCCGGTGACGGCGTTCACGTTGTTACGGTCAATGACTATTTGGCCAAGCGCGACGCCGAGTGGATGGGCGAGGTACATCGCTTTCTAGGGCTAACGGTCGGCAACATCGTTCACGGCATGACCGACCCCGAGCGCCACGCTGCGTACGATTGCGACATCACCTACTGCACCAACAACGAACTCGGCTTCGACTATTTGCGCGATAACATGAAAAACAGCGCGGACAACCGCGTTCAGCGTCAGCTCAACTACGCGATCATCGATGAGGTCGACTCCATCCTGATCGATGAAGCTCGAACGCCGCTGATTATCTCGGGCCCGTCTGAAGAAGACACCCAGGTATATAGCGTTGTGAACCGCGTTATACCGAGCTTGAAGGCCGGCACCAAAGGCGAACCCAGCAAGGAAATCGAAGAGACTGGTGACTACTGGCTCGACGAAAAATCTCACTCGGCGACTTTGACCGAAGCGGGCATTCACAAAGTCGAGCAAATCCTCAACATCGACAACCTCTACGACCCGCAGATGCTTCCGGTCAATCACGCGATCAGCCAGGCGTTGGTCGCGCACACCCTGAAGCGACTTGACGTCGACTACATGGTCACCATCGGTGACAGCGGCAAGAAGGAAGTCATCATCGTCGACGAGCACACGGGGCGCCCGATGCCCGGACGTCGTTGGTCCGATGGCTTGCATCAGGCTGTTGAGGCGAAAGAGGGCATCACGGTTCGCAGCGAGAACCAGACTCTCGCGACGGTGACCTTCCAGAACTTCTTCCGCATGTACAACAAGATTTCCGGCATGACGGGTACGGCAGACACCGAAGCGCCGGAGTTTGCAAAGATCTACGACCTCGACGTCTCGATCGTCCCGACCCACCGCCCCTTGTCCCGCGACGATCTTTCGGATGTTGTCTTCAAGACGAAAAAAGAAAAGTTCGACGCCGTGGCGGACGAGATTGCCGCGCGTCAGGAACTCGGCCAGCCGGTGCTCGTCGGTACGATTTCGATCGAGACCTCGGAAAACCTTTCGAAGGTATTGAAGAAGCGCGGCATCAAGCACAACGTGCTCAACGCCAAGCATCACGATCGCGAGGCCGACATCGTTGCTCAGGCGGGTAGCAAGGCGGCGGTTACGATCTCAACGAACATGGCGGGTCGCGGCACGGATATTGTGCTTGGCGGCAACGCCGAAGTGCTCGCCCTTGAAAAGTGTGGCGGCGACAAAGAGCGCGATGACTACGTCGAGACCCTGCTGCGCTTCGAGCGCGAATGCATTCGGGAACAGAAAGACGTCATCGAGGCGGGTGGCCTTCATATCCTCGGCACCGAGCGCCATGAAAGTCGCCGCATCGACAATCAGCTACGCGGTCGTGCCGGGCGCCAGGGTGACCCGGGATCGAGCCAGTTCTTTTTATCTCTCGAAGACGATCTGTTGCGGATCTTTGAAGCCGATCGCGTCTCACAATGGTGGGATCGGGTTGGCGTAGAAGAGGGCGAGGCGATCGAGAATCGCATGCTCACGCGCGTGATCGAAGGAGCGCAGAAAAAGGTCGAGGCGCGCAACTTCGACATGCGCAAGCACTTGCTCGACTACGACGATGTGATGAACAAGCAGCGCCAGGCTTTCTACGCCCGTCGCTTAAACGTTTTGCTTGCCGAGAGCTTGCAGGAAGAAATCGCCGAATTGATCGAAGGCGTCTTGGTCAACATCCTCGACGCGAACTGGCCGCAAAAGGGTGGTCTCGAAGACGCCGACGTCGACAACCTTGTTGTCGCTGTCGAAAAGGCGTTCGGGCTCGCGATGGTGCCCGAACAGCCGCCGCTCGCCGACGCCAACGGCAAATTGCATGAAGAGCGCGACGACTTCGGTCGCGCGCTACTCGCGGCGCTGAACGCACAGCTCGATGAGAAGAAGGCACAGTGCGACGAGATGGTTGAGACGTACAAGAACGTCAAATACCCGAAGTTTGAGTGGTTCGAACGCGACATCATGCTGCAGGTACTCGACACCCAGTGGAAGGATCATCTCCACACGATGGACGGCTTGCGCGAGGGCATCGGCCTGCGTGGCTACGCGCAGAAAGACCCAAAGGTCGAATACCAGCGCGAAGGTTTTGCTCTCTTCGCCGAGACCGAGCAGCGCATGGACGAGCACGCCGCAGAAGTCTTGTTCCGTTTCGCACTTCCGATCCCCAAGATCGAGACCGTGCGCAACCGTGACAAAGAGAACCCCGCGGCACTTCCCGACAAGGCACGTGGGCCTCAGGTAGGCAGCGGTTCTGAGGGCGGTGGTTCGGGCAAGGTCGGGCGCAACGACCCGTGCTACTGCGGCAGTGGCAAGAAGTACAAGAAGTGCTGCGCGCTCTAAGGGGCTCTTAGAAAGTACTGCTGGTTCGCCGCGAACCCGCGAATAGCAGCACGTCAGTGCGAAGCTTCGCTATACCTGTGCGCCATGAGTGCAGCGAAGAAGAAAACTTCTCCCAATCAAACGAAGCAACCCTCAACGGCAGCTATGGCTTTGCCCGTGCCTGGTTTTCGCTACGCCGGCGTGCGCTGTGGTGTGAAGAAGGCGGGACTCGATCTCTGCCTGATCGCGACCGAGCAGCCGGCTTCGATTGCCGGTGTGTTCACGACGTCGACCATCGTCGGCGCGCCAGTCGACTGGTGCCGCGCACTCGCCAAGAAGGGACGTGCTCATGGGGTTGTCGTAAACAGCGGCATCTCGAACGTCGCGATGGGCGCACGCGGTAAACGCGACGCTGCCGCGATGGCGGCTGCGGGCGCGAAGGCTCTCGGCTGCAAAACGGACGAAGTATTTATCGCCTCGACCGGGGTGATCGGCGAACCGCTGCCGATGGCGAAGATTCGCAGAGGGATCAGCGACGCCGCAGGCAAGCTTGCCGAGGCCGGTATCGAGAACGCCGCCGAAGCGATTTGCACGACCGATACCTTTGCGAAGATCGCCAGCGTCACAACGACGATTGACCGCAAGCGCGTCACGGTGTCGGGGATGGCGAAGGGCTCGGGCATGATCGAACCGAACATGGCCACGATGCTTTCATTCATCACGACCGACGCAGCGGCCTCGCCCGCGTATCTGCGCGGGTTGCTAAAGCGCGTCGCCGACCAGACGTACAACCGGGTCACGATCGATGGCGAAGGCTCGACGAGCGATACCGTCTTGTTGCTCGCGAACGGCGTGGCCGGCAATGCAATGCTGCGAAGTGCCAAGAACACAGGCGCTGCAAGGTTTGAAGCCGCGGTTTTGGAAGTTGCAACGCGCTTGTCTCAGATGCTCGCACGAGACGGCGAGGGCGCGACAAAACTGGTGACCGTCAGCGTCACCGGTGCTGCGAACCCAAAGCAGGCCGAACACGCGGCGCGGCGCATCGCCAATTCGATGTTGGTCAAGACGGCGATCTTTGGTCGCGATCCAAACTGGGGCCGCATCCTGCAAACCATTGGCGCGGGCCAGGTGAAGGTGAACTTGCCAAAGGTCGAAGTGAAGCTCTGCGGCGTTCCGGTTTTTCGAGCCGGGGCTTCAGCGGGCACCGCTGCACGCAAGCGAGCCGAGGCCAAGTTGGTCTCCGACGAGATTGCGATCGATGTGCACCTTGCGGCTGGGCGCTCTGCCACGCGTATCTGGACCTGCGATCTCAGTTACGACTACGTGCGCATCAACGCCGAATATACGACCTGAGCAGTGTCTGGCATCCGCCGCAATCGGCTCGGGATCGCGGCGCGCGCGGGAGGCCCATCTGCAATTCACCTCGTCGCCA
>JBLHOB010000157.1:0-6720 GCA_047619425.1 Myxococcota bacterium | reverse complement strand
GCCTCGCTGTTGCGATCTTTTTGACCATGCCGGCGGGCAAGGCGTTTGCGTCAAAGATCGGCTTGAAGTTGCCGAGTAAAAGCGATGCGTCAAATGAAGACCACGACTACTTGCTGCGCGTGTGTGGTGGCAACGTCGACGAGCTGCAGCGACGCTTGAAGGCTGCGCGCGGGGGGAACTTCGACATGACCGAAGCGCAAGCTTATCGCAGTGCGATTCGTGCGCATTTACGCGACAAGATCTAGTCGGGGCATTGAAGGTTCAATCGCAGCCTAAGCAGGGTCGGCGTTCCGCATCGTTGCCATCATGTCGAGCGACGCCTTCAGGGTCTCGTCGATGCCCGCTTGGGGCAAATTCATGCCGCCGTCGAGCACGAGATTTTGTCCGGTCATGAAACGCGAGGCGTCGGTACACAAAAAGTGAACCACGTCGGCAACTTCTTCGACCTCGCCTGTGCGTCGAAGGGGAGTTGAGCGTTCGACGGGGGCGAGTGCGTCGGGCATTGTGTAGAGCGGTTCGGTCATCGGCGTCCGAATGATGCCAGGTGAGATTGCGTTGACTCGAATCGTTGGGCCGTACTCCTGCGCCGCACCCTGGGTCAGTGCAACAACTCCGGCTTTGGCAGCCGAATAGGGAAGCTCACCCCGGGCGGCTCCGGTGATGATCGCAAAATCGCTGGCCAGCTCTCGCTCGTTCATCGTCGTTGCTTCCCCAATATGGCTGCTCGTCTCGGCCGTTGTGCACACGGGTGGGTGCGGATCGTGAGGGCATCTTAGAGGACCGACGAACGCCGACCCACCCCCGGATAGCGCGCAGCAATGGTGCTTAGATGCACAGGGCTTCTAGGGAGTTGCACCTCGTTTGCGAGCGAGTGAGTGGCGTTGTGACTTCCCCATCGCAGTAGTCAAGCGAGCACGAAAGTTGTCCGATTGACAAGGCCAGCTGCACCGTCCAACTGGGAGCGCATGTGCGCCTGATCGCCTGCCCACACTGCCACACACAATACGACGTTACCGATGTGCTCGATCCTTCGGTGCGCTGTCGCTGTGGTGTGGAGATCGAGAACCGCGAGCTTGAGCCCGCGGAAGCGCGGGTCTATCGATGCGGTTCGTGCAGCGCCCAAGTCGAATCGAATGAAACAAGCTGCAAATACTGCGGGTCGCAGATTGCATGTGACGAAAGCCAGCTGAGCTTGATCTGCCCGGAGTGCTTCGGCCGCAATGCGGACGATGCCCGATTCTGCGCTGCGTGCGGAGTGACGTTTTCTCCGGAAAGCATCTGCGTTGATGGCGTCGAGCTCCCTTGCCCGTGTTGTGGATGTCTGATGGCCGTTCGAGGGCTAATCGGAATCACGCTCAACGAATGCGGTCAGTGCAATGGCTTGTGGGTGCCGGGCAACAAGTTCGATGCGTTGGTGAGCAGTGCGATTGACGCGCGCAACAAGCAGCGCGACGCGGTTGGGCTCGGCGGTGAGCCCCGAGTAAAGGGTGCAAACCCGTTTTCCTGGAAGGTCGAGTACCGAAAGTGTCCCGAGTGCGAAGCCTTCATGCTGCGGCAAAACTTTCGCAAGACATCGGGCGTCATCATCGACAGCTGCCGGGAACACGGCAGTTGGCTCGACGCGGACGAACTCGAACAAATTGCCGGCTTCATTATGAGCGGCGGCCGTCCTGCTGCGGATGAATTCCTTGCCAGTCAAAAAGAAAACGACAAGAAGAGCCGTGTGGAGGCTGCAAGAGCCGCACGTCGTCAGATCGAGACGGTTCGCGAAAGCAGCACTTCGGCTACAGGCGGCGCCGTGTTCGAATTTCTTTTTGATCTGCTGAACTGATTTTATCAATGCGCCGAAACGGCGAAGCTAATGATACACCGCTCGATGTAGAGCGCTGGAAAGTAAAAGGGAGACTCAAGTGGGCATTCTCGACAAACTGAGAGCAGAACTCGTTGACATCGTTGAGTGGGTAGATGACAGCCAACACACCATGGTGTGGAGGTTTCCACGATTTCACAATCAGATCAAAAACGGTGCGCAACTTCTCGTGCGCCCGGGCCAGACGGCCATCTTGGTGAGCAACGGAAAAATAGCCGACACCTTCGAGCCGGGGAGATACAGCCTCGAGACGAAAAACATCCCGGTTCTCTCGACATTGATGGGCTGGAAGCACGGCTTTGACAGTCCCTTCAAAGCGGAGGTGTACTTCGTCAACACCACCCGGATCACTGATTTGAAATGGGGTACGCCGAACCCTGTGATCATTCGCGACCCGGATTTTGGTGCGGTTCGCGTGCGAGCTTTTGGTACGTACTCCCTGCGTGCGGTTTCGCCTCGTATCTTGTTGCAAGAGCTCGTTGGCACCGACTCCGTTTTCGAAGCTGACGAAATCAGCGAATGGCTGCGCTCAATTATCAACATGTCCTTCGCCGATGCAGTGGCGCGCGAAGGGGTAGGGGTTCTCGATCTCGCGAGCCGCTACACCGATCTCTCAGAGACGTTGCGCCAGGCCGTGCAGGGAAATATCGACGCCGAGTATGGTCTCGAGTTGCCGAAGCTAAACATCGTCAATATCTCACTTCCCGCCGAAGTCGAAAAGGCACTCGATGCGAAGTCGAGCATGAACATGATGGGTGACCTTGGTCGATACCAGGCCTTTCAGGTTGCGCACTCGACCCCCGAAGCCGCAAAGAACCCAGCTGGTGGAATTGCCGGTGCCGGACTCGGTGTCGGGATGGGGATGGCGATGGCAGGGCCGATGCTCGGAGGTGACACGCCACAGGGCGCGGCTTCTTCGGGTGCGGTGCCGCCAGTACTTCCCACATCAAAAATGTGGCACGTGGGGCAGAACGGGGAAGCGACAGGGCCCTTCGTTCAATCGCAGCTCGTTGCGTCGATTCGCGCGGGCGGCTTTCGCCGGGACACACTCGTGTGGTGCGAGGGGATGGCGAATTGGATGGAGGCATCCACTGCCCCTGGCCTCGCTGAGCACTTCCCAACGGAGCCCCCGCCGCTTCCGTAGCGCCTTCGGCCTTTGGAAAAGCGACTAACGAGGGGTCGGAGCGACACTCTTTAGCCAGGCTTCGAGACTGCCTGGGTAGTCAACCGCGGCTTGGCGCGCACTGACCCGGTCAAGGGTGGCTTGCCGCGCTTCGGTGTTCGGGGCTTGTATGCTCGCAAGATGCTCGATCACGTCGCTTGCGGTTTGCGCTGCTGCGCCGTCGCCGGCCGCATCAGTCATCACGGGGTCCTCATTCTCGGCAACGCCGAGAAACGCTTCGATCGCATCGGTTGTGACATGTTCGGCGTGTTTGCGAGAAGCGACGATGTTGCCCTTGCCGGTTACGACATTGCCTACCGAAAATACCGTTGGGTAGTCGTCGAGCCGTCCAGTGTCCCAATCGGCAAAGTCGTACAGCTCGCCCGTCATCGTGATCCCGGCGATGGGTTCCGGGATGCTGCCGATCGAGCTGATCACGCACGAGGCGCGGCGTTCAAACGTTTCGTCTGTCGTGACGACCCGGCCGTCCACCAAGGTTGTCTTTCGGAAAACGAGGCCCGCCAACTTGTCGCCGTCCATGATGAGCGAGTCGGCAACGGCGAGCTCTTCCACGCTGAAGCAGTATTTGCGCATTGCCTTGTCGAGCAGCGTTCCGCGACTCTTGCGCGCCTTTGCAGCGCGTTCGGGAGTCGCGTCTTCGGGGATCGTTACAACCGGCATGTCTTCGAGTCGACGCCGATAGTAGATGGTGCAGCCTTTGAGTCCGAGGTCTTGAAACGCTAGGCCATGCGTATCGAGAATCTTGGGTATGCCTTTGACTTCGAGTGTGACGACGTCGACGTCGATGCCGCGCTCTGAAAGTTTGGCTCGCGTGGTTTCGAGCATCACGATCTTGGCGACATCGATTGATGCGAGGCCGCCGCCCAGTACGATCGTGTTGTCTTCGATTTCGAATGCGTTGGGGTCGCTTCCCTGCTCTTCGAGATGGTTCCACCAGGTGACCAATGGGTTCTGGTAGACCAGTCCCTTCCCCACACACGCCTCGGCGCCTTCGATTGCCAAGGGACGGTCACGCCAAGCCCCGTTTGCCAGCACGACTGCGCTAAAGCCCCAGTCGTTGCAAAGCGCGGCAAAGTCGATGTCTTTGCCAACGACCGTGTTGGGCACGAATTGAATGTTGGGGTGTGACAGCTTGTCGCGGATCGTCAGGTATTCCTTATCGCGTAGCTTGTGGTGCCAGCGGGGAAGGCCGTCTTCGATTTTTCCGAACGGGCGTGGGTTCTGGTCGAAAACCGCGACATTGATCCCTCGGTCGGCCAGGCGTCCCGCCACTTCAGCACCGGAAACCGCCGCACCGACAATTGCGACGCTGTGAGGCTGCGCGGAGGTCTCGTTCTGCATATTGCGAGTATGTCAGCTTCACATGATGGACACAAGAAAATGCAACGCGAAGCCGAGTGCCGGGGAGTGCGGGTCGTAAGGAAATAAGGAGAGTGACAAAGTCTCCGACAACTTTTTTCGGGTAGATCCATGTTGGGATGGCCGTGTTAGAATCTCCGGCGCGGGCCCTTAGCTCAGTGGTTAGAGCACCCGGCTCATAACCGGGTAGTCCCTGGTTCAAATCCTGGAGGGCCTACCAACTTGATGCGGTACGGATCGAGTCAGCAATGACAGATCCGTACCGCTCAGTCTGCCCCATGGCTCCAGCCTCTACTGCCGAAGTGCAGGTTCATGGTGGTTCGGACAAGAGTCGGAGGGCACTTACCGCAGAAAAATGGCGTCCTCGCGCTCGCCTTTGTAAGCGGCGAGCCCCTCGTCGCGATTTCCGGGTTAGAATCGCTCCCGGCTCGAAGCTCGAGCCCTGCGACCGATGGCTCAAGAGAGCCGCGTTGACTCGCAGCGCTCCATTTTGTCTGGCGAATCCACAGTTTGATGAGCAGGTGCCAGACGCTTGATCCACCAGACAAAGCCTCGCGAAACCAGAAAACGTTTAAGAGTCTCACCAAGTCGCACGGCGAACGATCGCCTTGCCGACTGGGCCCGAGCGACAAGCCGGACACCACGTGAGTCCAACAGGAGAAATTGAAATGCCCGAAGCCGTAATCGTCGAAGCACAGCGAACCCCCATCGCCCGAGGCAAAAAAATCAAGGGCGACCTGAGCGGTATTCATCCCGCTGCGTTGTTCGGCATGGTGATGGACGGTGTCGTCGAGAAGGCCGGCATCGACCCCGCGTTGGTCGAGCAAATAATTGGTGGCTGCGTGACCCAAGCTGGCGAGCAGGCGGGCAACACAAGTCGCATTGCATGGCTGAACCGAAACAAGGGTTGGGCTGGCGGCGGCACGACAGTCGATTCTCAATGTGGGTCGGGTCAGCAGGCCAACCATCTCGTGCGCGCGCTTACCGGCGTCGGCAGCATCGATTGTGGCATCGCTGGCGGTGTTGAAGTGATGAGCCACGTCGGTCTTGGTGCCAACGTGATCAACGGCCCCGGCTTCTTTATCCCGAGCAAAGAGCAGGGCTGGAGCTGGGACATGTCCCCCGAGCAGTTCACCGCAGCCGAGCGCATCGCACAGAAGCGCGGCATTACGCGCAAAGATGTCGACGCCTGGGGCCTGCGCTCTCAGCAACTCGCCACGCAAGCGCGCGACGAAGGGCGCTTCAAGAACGAGATCATGCCCGTCACGGCACCCATCCTCGACGACGAAGGCAACCCGACGGGCGAGACCCGAGTGGTCGACACGGATCAGGGCATTCGTGCGAGCACGCTGGAAGGCCTCTCGCAGCTGCGCGAAGTTGTACCGGGCTGCATGCACACCGCGGGCAACTCATCGCAGATCTCCGATGGTGCGGCAGCCGTCTTGTGGATGACCGCCGACAAAGCCAAGGAGCTTGGGCTCAAGCCCCGCGCACGCATCATCACCGATGTAGTTGTCGGCGCAGACCCCTACTTCCTGCTCGACGGTCCGGTGGACGCCACCCAGGCACTGCTCAAGAAGAGTGGCATGAACATCAACGACATCGACCTGTTTGAGATCAACGAAGCATTTGCTTCTGTGGTGCTCTCGTGGTTGCAGGTCTGCGGCGCCAACGAGGACAACGTGAATGTCAACGGTGGTGCAATCGCGCTGGGTCACCCAGTGGGAGCGACGGGCTCTCGGCTCATCATTACGGCACTTCACGAGCTCGAGCGCCAGGACAAGAACACCGCACTCATCACCATGTGCTGCGGCGCCGCGGTGGGTACCGGGACGATCATCGAGCGCCTCTAAATATTCGAGAGGCATTCGAACGTACGTAATTGAAATCGATTATCCGTACGACTGCGCCCCTGCCAACGCGGGAGTGCAGTCTTGGGAGGGACTATGAGCCTTGAAGGCAAAGTTGCAATCGTTACCGGTGCCGCGCGGGGTCTGGGGCGCGAAGAAGCGCTCGAACTCGCACGACAGGGCGCGCGGGTCGTCGTTAATGATCTCGGCGTTTCGGGAGACGGGAAGGGGCGCGACACGACTGCTGCCGATTCGGTTGTCGAAGAAATTCGCGCCGCGGGTGGCGAGGCCGTGCCACACTTTGGTGACGTCGCCGACTGGAACGACTCCCAGTCGATGATCAAGACCGCCGTAGACACCTACGGAGATCTCAACATTTTGGTAAATAACGCGGGCTTCTGTCGCGACAAGATGATCTACAACATGAGTGAAGAAGACTTCGACTCTGTCCTTCGTGT
>JBLHOB010000156.1:0-6796 GCA_047619425.1 Myxococcota bacterium | reverse complement strand
GAAACCTGGGAATGTTCGTTCTACCAAAAATGCAGTAATGCCCTTGTAGCCGTCTTGTGGTTTTACGTTTGCGAAGACGATGAAGAGATTGGCCTCCGCTCCGTTGGTGATCCAGAGTTTGTTTCCGGTGAGGACCCAACCCTCATCGCATCGGTCTGCCTTGCAGCGAAGTGCGAATGCGTCGGAACCACTTGCCGGCTCACTCAGGGCGTAGCTTCCTACCCAATCGTGTGTCATTCGCGGCAGGTATTTCTCTTGCTGCGCTTCGTTGGCGAATCGCAAGATGCAGTTGTTGACCAGCGTGTTCTGCACGTCGACGAACACGGAGACACTCGGGTCTACCTGAGCCAGCGCTTCGATTGCGAGTACGGCGTTGAAGAACGAGCTTTCGGCACCCCCGAAGCGCTCCGGAACCTCGATGCCCATCAGCCCCATTTCAAACAGGCCTCGGGTTACCTGAGGGAGGAGGGCGGCTTCCGTGTCCATGAACTGGACGAGGGGGCTGATCTTGTCCTTCGCGTAGGCGAGCACTGTGTCGCGGAAGATCTGTTGTTCTTCGGTGAGTAGTGTCAGTGGGTTCATCAATTCGTCTCAGTCTGGGGAGTCTGTCCTAGGGACCTCCCCTCGTTGCGTGGTTGACTGAGATATAGGGTGTCCCCATGTATTCGAAAAATAGAGAATTTGCTCTCGATACATTCAAAATGCCGATGAATTGAATGGAGGCCGCTGCGCTGGGCGACTCGTGAGTGCTAGCGGGCGCTGGTTCCCCATGGTGCTGAGTTGACTTCGACTTGCCGCATCAATACCATCGGTGTTCGCGAAGATTTGTATTCCATCTTTCTAATTCGTCGATGGATGAAGCTGGTCAAATTTGTGTTTCGTGAAACAGGCTCACGGGTGAACCGGGTTAGCACGGTGATCTCGGTTGCGTCCGAACCGACCGGGACGGCATCCTCTGCAGTGTTCGCACTCGTGGAGGCATTGAGGATCGAAGCCACTCGACCTCTGGCCCAAACGGTTTACATTTTGAAGGGATACTCATTTGGCTCGCTCACTCAACCGCATCTCTCGTCGTATCACCCAGCCCGCTAGCCAAGGGGCATCACAGGCCATGCTCTACGCCACAGGCCTGAGTGAGGCCGATATGAACAAGGCGCAGGTTGGAATTGCTTCGATTTGGTACGAAGGCAATCCATGCAACATGCATTTGCTTGATCTCGCGGGATCAGTCAAAGAGAGTGTTGTAGCGGCAGACTGTGTCGGGATGAGATTCAACACGATCGGTGTTTCCGACGGGATTTCGATGGGAACCGATGGGATGAGTTTTTCTCTTCCGTCGCGTGACCTGATCGCAGACTCGATCGAGACGGTCATGAGTGCGCAGTGGTACGACGCGCTCGTCGTGATCCCGGGGTGTGACAAAAACATGCCTGGCTGCTTGATTGCGATTGCTCGACTCGATCGCCCTGCGCTTATGGTCTACGGCGGCACGATTCGTCCCGGCTGCGCGCGCGATGGAAGCCCTCTGGACATCGTCTCAGCGTTTCAGTCCTACGGTGAAATGCTGGCGGGGCGGATCGATGAAGACGAGCGTCAGGAAATCGTTCGCAATGCTTGCCCAGGTGCCGGGGCGTGTGGCGGCATGTACACCGCGAACACGATGGCCGCGGCGATCGAAGCCATGGGGATGGCACTTCCGTACAGCAGCTCCAATCCCGCGGACTCGGTGGCCAAGGCAGACGAGTGCAGAAAGGCAGGCGAGGCCATTCGGCATTGCCTAGAGCTCGATCTGCGGCCAAGCGCGATCATGAGCCGAGAGGCGTTCGAGAACGCTATCACCGTCATTATTGCGCTAGGAGGGTCGACGAACGCCGTCCTTCACTTGCTCGCAATGGCACAGGCCGCCGACGTAAGTTTGTCCATCGACGACTTCCAAGTGCTTTCGGATCGGGTGCCGCTGCTCGCTGACCTGAAGCCAAGTGGAGCGTACGTGATGGCCGATCTACACGACGTCGGGGGGACACCTGCGGTCATGAAGCTGTTGCTGGAGGAGGGATTACTTCACGGCGACTGCATGACCGTGACGGGGAAGACCGTGTCTGAAAATCTCGCAGATCTCGCAGGTTTGGACGCCGGGCAAACGGTCATTCGATCGCGGGATGAGCCTATCCAGGCGTCGGGACACTTTGCGATTCTGCGTGGTTCTCTCGCACCCGACGGATCGGTGGCGAAGATCACAGGCAAGGAAGGGCTCTCATTTTCGGGCCCAGCGCAAGTATACGATCGCGAAGAAGAGATGATCTCGGCGTTCGAGCGCGGCGAAATCCGCAAAGGGTCGGTGATCGTTATTCGCTATGAAGGGCCGAAGGGTGGACCCGGTATGCCTGAAATGTTGACGCCGACATCATTGATCATGGGTGCGGGCTTGGGAAATGATGTCGCTCTAGTTACGGACGGTCGATTTTCTGGTGGTTCGCATGGCTTCATCGTTGGGCACGTTGTGCCCGAGGCTCAAGAGGGCGGGCCCATTGCGATGGTGGAGAATGGCGACCGAATCAGCATCGATGTGAAGCAACGAGTGATGAATCTCGAAGTTCCGGCCGACGAATTTGCTAGGCGTCAACGCGCTTGGTCAGCGCCGGCCCTTAAAGCGACACGCGGCGTTCTCGGGAAATATATCCGCAGCGTGCGCTCAGCGTCGGAAGGCTGCGTCACCGACGTTTAACGCCGACTTTCGATCCTTGCGGGCCGGGCGAACGCTCGCTGTCACACACTCTCTCTGGCGTTATGTCTATGTATTCCCTGGTCAGCTTTCGTATGGCGTTGCGTACTGCAACCGGAGCTCGCCAGGGCTACGTTCGAGCGCTCGCCGATTACCGTGCGCGGGTGGCTCGAGATGCCTGAACCGGTCGGCAATATATGTTTTGGTTCAGCCGCTTTACGCGAACACTCCCGTTCGTGCAGCTTCGGCGATCGCAGCGACGGCGGGATGCATGATGCGGCGCTCGACCGTGATGGCGTAGAAATGCTCGCGGACGTCAACGGCTTCGCCGATTAAGGCCACGTTGTGACTCCTACACACTTCGTCGGCGACGACAGTCGGAGCCGCGAAGATTCCAGCGGCGTGTTGACCGAAGACCTTCATGAGCGCGGTGTCTTCGATTTCGGCGATGATCGTTGGCTTGATATTGAGAGACTCAAACCAGCGATCAAGGGAGTGCCGCAGTGTTGCGCTCGGCGTGGGCATCAGCATTGGCGCTCCGTCGAGACTCGCGGGAAAGTTGCGTCGATAGCGACGCGCGAGTGCCTTCGAGGCAAAGAAGCTTACGCTGCTGCTTCCAAGAGGGTGGTTGTACGCGCGGACGCGAATCGTTTGGGGATTCAGCGGGACGTCGGTCAGGACCATGTCGTAGCGTTGAAGGCCGAGTTCAGAAATCAGTTCGTCCGCCTTGCCCTCATGAAGAACAAGCTGGACGGGTTCGTCGAGCTTGAGGGCCGTCATCAACAGTCGATACGAGATGAGCTTTGGCACGACATCGGCGACGCCAACAATCAACTTTGCCGGCCGATTCGTCGGACGGCCCCGCAACGCGTCGAGCATCTCCTCTCCGGTCGAGAAAATTTCCTCCGCATAACGAAAGACGAGTTGGCCTGTGTCCGTGAGGGTGAGGTTCCGTCCCTGGCGAACGAAGAGCTTCTCTTCGAGAGAGTCCTCGAGCTTGCGGATTTGTCCGCTGAGTGTGGGTTGCGCGAGGCGCAGTCTTTCCGCCGCCTTCGTGACGCTCCCCTCCCGGGCGACCGTGTAGAAATAGAGAAGGTGGTGGTAATTCAACCATTCCATGGGACAATCCTCGATTCGACTATTCCGAATACTAGTGAAATCACATCCAAAATAGCGATTGATTTCAGATGACACCATGGAGCTGTCGATTCACACCGAACAGTTGAGCTAGGCCGTTGCGGCCCGATCGGCAATCGAAACTCGCATACCGCTTCAAATGCGTCGCGCAGCAGCGCGCTCATCGCTTCGTGGTGAGCCGTTGCAGAGAACGCGATGTTGTTGATAGCGGGCAGCAATTCGCCGCATTTTGCATGGAGCGTTTCGTGACTGGATGTTGCGCGGTTTGGAGTGTCGGTTTTGCATTCGTGAAGAATTGACAAAGACAGGCTCGGTCGCGCTCTCGTTGCCTTTAGGCGGCGGAGGTAGCTTGGAGTTGTAAGCGGTGCAGCACTGCGACTTGAGATGAGTGTTGATCTGCGGGACACCATTTGAGTGTGCCAACCCAGTCTGGCATGAGAGCTGCACTTGGACCGACGCAATCGTCAGGTCGCATTGGTGTTCGGCAAAATGTGATCAACGGTAATGGGGACTGTCGCACGACTTTGAGGCTGACCGTCGGGGGCGACAACTAGGCAACATCGAAAATCGATGTGCGGTCTGGTTGCGCATGTAAGTTGCCGCGGGGCCGATCTGGGTGGACTTCCAATCCCCCAGGTTTCTTCGTCGGGCATGGCGATCGCCATTCCATATGAATAGTGGCGATATGAACCAATGAACTAGGATTGGGGCGTTTTGCATCGCAAGCGTTTCCGTTTGTATCAGCTTGATTTGTATCGACAATGTGGATATTCGGAGTGGATTGCGCGGGGGCTGCTGGCAATTGGAAGGTTGCTGCGTTTCTGTCATGAGGGGCAATCGTGATGGCTGCGCATTTTTTTTGACACATTAGTGACCACGAGGTGCACAATGTATTGGGTCGATATCGAGGTCAATTCGTCCACGCATCCCTCCCATATGCAGCCAAACGGCTTTGAAAGGAATCAATCGAATGCAGAAACTTATCAATGTAGCCGCGACACTCCTGTGTCTCGCGGTTGCCAGTCCCGCACTGGCTTACTCAATCGGCGGAAGCGTCACCTGTGAAGGCGACGGAAGTCCTTTGGCGGGGATTGACGTGACCGCCACCATCGGAATCCAGAGCTCCACCGGGACGACCGATGCGTCGGGCGCTTACATCATCAGCGGAATAGGGCCACAGGTTTGGGATATGTCCGTTGATACGCCGTACCCCGTTTCCGGACCGGCGCAGGTCGATCCGACCATCGACGTATTCGTTACGGGTATCGACTACCTCATCGATGATCCGTCCTGCCAGGCGCCTTTCTGTGGCGACGGCATTCTCGACAGTGATGAAGAATGCGACGACGGCAATACTACCGATGGCGACGGCTGCTCAGCGGCCTGCACCGTCGAGCCCTTGTGCGGCGACGGAAACCTTGATCCTGGCGAAGGCTGTGATGACGGGAACAACATCAACGGCGACGGCTGCTCGGCCGAGTGCACCGTGGAGTCATTCTGTGGCGACGGCGAACTCGATCCGGGTGAGCAGTGCGACGACGGCAACAACGTTGATGGCGACGGCTGCTCGTCCGAGTGCACCGAAGAAGCCTTTTGCGGCGACGGGGTTCTTGATCCCGGTGAACAGTGCGACGACGGCAACAACGAAAACGGCGACGGTTGCTCGGCGACTTGCGAAGAAACCGGCGGCGAAGGATGCACGCCCGGCTACTGGAAGCAAGAGCAGCACTTTGACTCATGGACGGCTCCGCTCACTCCGGATACGCAGTTCGCAGATGTGTTCGAAGATGCATTTCCGGGGTTCAGTCTGCGAGACGCGCTCGAGCAGGGCGGCGGTGGCCTTAACGCTCTCGGTCGCCACTCGGTAGCGGCGGTGCTGAATGCTCTGTCCGCTGGCGTGGACTACGACCTCTCGAGCGGCGGGATCATTGACGCGTTTAACGACGCGTACCCGGGGAGCTCGAAGTCGGAGTACATCCAGCTGAAGGACGAGTTCGTAGGCTTCAACGAATCGGGTTGCCCGCTTAACTAGGCGGCCCAACCGTTCGTTGACTCAGGTTGAGAGAGGGGCTGCATTCTGCAGTCCCTCTCTTTGTTTGAGCTCATGTAGCCAAGGCTGACCGGGCTCCGCATCCATCCTGCTGAATAGCTTCATCCCTAAACTCGGGCGTGTGTCGCTGATGGCCCGCCGAACGCCTCCGGGTCGCTCCCCTCCGGGCTCCGAGCGATCCACGATTGCGGGGCCCAACCAATGCGCATATGCCACGCGTCGGTTTACTCCTTCATTGGGGTCGAGTGCTCTTGATCAGACTCTGTCACCAGGCAAAGTGCCGGTGAAGATTCAGACCTAACGAATCAGCGCGATTCCGATCCGTGTCACGTGGGTCTTCTTTCGAAAGTCGATCAAGCTTTCTGCGTAGCCATCGACTCGCTGCACCATAAAGTAGATCTCGACATTTTTGTTGAACAAGCGGTTGAGCGGATAGTTGAACTCCGTACGCACGCTCCACCCTTCTTTCCCGTGATCCAAGGATGATCCTCCGCGAGCTTCGACACGGAGATGTTCGGGGGCGGGCTCGACGATGTGAGTTTGCCGTGGCACCGATACGCGAGCCTCAAAGAGGCTCAAGAGCCCGCCCGCCTAAACCTGCACCTGTGTTGCCGCAGCAATGCGAGCGGGTGTGCCGGGATCTTTTCGATTTCGCGCGGACCATCTAGCTCTAATCAAGTATCCCCGCCTTTGGCATTCCTAACGAAAAGCAGTCATGGCAGGGTTGATTGTCGTGTTCGAACGGGTTGATCTAATGTCCCTTTTCCCGTCACCTTTATAGAGGTCATAGGCACTCACATCATCGACACCCACACCATAGGAGAGTAGAAGGTTGAGTCAGCTGCACCCGCGAATCGTTCTTTGCTTTGTTCTTTGCACCTCAGTCT
>JBLHOB010000155.1:0-6809 GCA_047619425.1 Myxococcota bacterium | reverse complement strand
GCAAGGTCGTTGGCGTCGTCGCAACCAAGCAGGGCAAGCGTATTCGCATCGAAGGCAAGAACGGCGTGCTGCTCGCGGCCGGCGGTTTTGAGAGCAATGACGAGATGCGCAAGAAGTATCTCCCCAACCCGACCCAAGCCGACTGGACCTGCGCCAACCCGGGCAACACCGGAGAGGTGATTGAGAAGGGGGCCGAACTCGGCGCCGGACTCGGCTTCATGAGTGGTGCCTGGTGGGGGCCGGTAACGGTCGTGCCCGGCGAAGACCGTGCGCGCATGCTTGTTGTCGAGAAGGGGCTGCCCGGCTCGATCATGGTGAACACCAAGGGCGAGCGCTTCTTAAACGAGTCAGCGCCCTACGACGATATTTGCAAAGACAGCTACCGGGCAAATTCGCCCGACGCAGTCACGGTGCCGTGTTGGTTTGTCTTCGATGCAGCTTTCCAGAAGAATTATCCGGTTGGGCCCTTCATCCCGGGGATGCCAATTACGAAGTCCCTCAAAGAGTGCGGGTATATCCTTGAGTCGGACACGGTCGATGGCCTGGCCGAAAAGATGGGTGTCGACCCGGCTGGCCTCAAGGCGAGTGTCGAGAAGATGAGCGGCTATGCGAAGGACGGCAAAGACCCCGAGTTTGGCCGCGGCGAAAGTGCCTACGACCGCTACTACGGCGATGCGACGGTCGAGCCGAACCCGTGCCTGGGGCCGATTGAAACCGCGCCGTACTACGCGATCGAAATCTATCCCGGCGATCTAGGCACCCGCGGTGGGCTCAACGTTGATCGAGACGCCCGAGTGATCAAAGAGACTGGTGAAGTAATCGACGGGCTCTACGCCGTCGGTAACTGTTCGGCAGCGGTCATGGGGCCGACGTATCCCGGAGCGGGCGGGACGATCGGTCCTGCCATGACCTTTGGTTTCGTCGTCGCAGAGAACCTGTTTCCGCCGAAGAGCTAGTCGGCCGCTTCAGGTCCCGCAGCAGTTACCGCTCAATTGCCACTCATCGCCGCGAGCACATTCGCGCGGCTACCAAGTGTGTGCGCGATACCCGAGAGTAGCGAGAAGACTCGAGCGACGAGGACGAAGTCGCTGGGCACCTCTGCGATCGGGTCGTCGCGTATCGCGTCGAAGAGCTCGTTCGTCATCTCCTCGGTAAATTCGCCCTCGAAGCTGCCGGTGTCGCTGCGCCCAACCATGCGTCGAGCGATCAACAAGAAGGGCGTGTTGTCGCCGGTCTTTGAGCGAAAGCCCAGCGCTTCAAACGCTTTGATCATGGACGTCTCGTTGAACGTCATCAGTGAGAACATCAATTCGAATAGCCCAAGGCCAAAGCCTTCGGGCAGATCCTTCGAGAGGCCGAAGTCGAGCACGATGATCTGCCCGTCGCTGGTAACGAACAAGTTGCCCGGATGAGGGTCGGCCTGGAAGAAGCCCGCAGCCAAAATCATGCGCACGTACACGTGCATCAAGTCCTGGACGACATCGACGGGGTCGAGGCCCGCTGCTTCGATGGCTTCTTTGTCCGTGATCTTGATGCCCGAGACCAACTCCATTACAAGAACACGCTCGGTCGTAAACTCTTGGTAGACCTCGGGGATCTTCACTTGGTCGTCTTCGGCGAATAGCGCGCGCACGCGTTCAGAGAACACGCTCTCGCGATTGAAGTCCAGCTCATAGCTCAAGTGTGTCGTGAGCTCGGTGAGGAGCGGGAGTAGTTCGAGAGGCTGTGGGTCGAAAAACTCGTAGACACGACAGACCCGGCGCATGTTTGCGAGGTCGGTGCGAATGATGTCTTCGATGTCCGGGTACTGAACTTTTACCGCGACCTCTCGACCGTCCACTAGCGTCGCGCGATGCACCTGAGCGAGCGACGCCGACGCCAAGGGCTGCTCATCAAACGAGCTAAAAACGGCATCGAGGGGCTTGCCCATTTCGCGCTCGAGGACCTCGCGTACGACGTCGAACCCTTTGGCCGGGACGGCGTCGTGGCACTGTTTTAGGTGTTCGATGAACTCGGGGGGGAAGATGTCCGAGCGCGTCGCGAGCGCCTGGCACATTTTGATCATTACCCCGCGCATGCTCAATGCGAGTGCGAGAATCCGCTTGGCCGAGCGTTCGTGTACTGCGTTGAGTTCGGCATCGGTTCGCGGTGGCCGCCCGGTAAGTTTGCGGGCGTAACTCGGCACCTTGTACGAGGACCAAACCACTGCGGCGGTCGTGCCGACTTGGATCGTGCGCTTGATGCGCGTGGCAAGATTCATGCGGCGGATGGGCTTCGCGTGGCGGTGAAGCCCGTTCCGCTCGGCGCGGTCCAGTTTTCGTCGAGGGAGTCGAACTCTTCGAGGAGAGCTTTCGGGTTTGAGGCGACCTTCATCGCCTCCACCAGGGTTTCTCGCAAGTCCTCGCGCTGTTCTGCTTGTCGATTCGCGGTCAGCGCAGTGAGGATGCGGTGCGCAAATTCATCGATCACTTCGCGTCCCGAGATTTCTTTGCCATCCACCGTGCGAATCGTGCGCGCTCGCGCCTCGGACAGCGCAGTGCGCAAATACTCGACGTGCGGCTTCTCGTCTTGCTGAATAAACGAAACCATGTCTCCGGCAACCTTGGGGTTGGCGGAAACCTCGGGGTCGGAGAGGAGGCTGATCCCCCATTCGAATGTCCCTTCGGCGATTACCTCGATGACCATCACTTGGGTCATGAAGGCGAGCATGCGCTCGAGCTTGGGGTCGATCTCGGGGAATACCGGGCCCGTCTTCTCGCGACTTTGTCGGCGTCCCATGATGCGCATCAATACGTCATCGGGGATCTTTGGGTTCTCGAGTGCCTCGTCGCGGGCGGCCTCCCACATTTGTTTGTGGCCGCCTTCATCGCGATAGCCCGACTCGTCGCGCGCGTGGGCTTCGAACAGACCTTTGCGCAGATGAGCAAGCGCCGTGCCTTCGATGCCTTCGACGAAAAGCGCATCCAATTTCGGGACGCGCACGTCGCGAATCATCGCACCGAAACCTTCTACGATGGAAACAATGGTGAGGGCCCGGACGATGGGCTCGCGCACACCACTGCGCAGCAGAAGTTTGGCTTGATTGATGTTTGGATATTGCGGCGGGACGAAGGCGCGAGGAATGTCGAGGAGCTCATGGCCGCCAGAGGCAAGTTGCTCTTTCCACGCTGCGATGGCGGGGTCGCGGTGGATCACACGAGGAGAGCGATAACCTCCGTCGCCGGAAAAACCGCCGTGGCAACGAACACCATTTGCGATCAGGGGCTCTGCGTAGTCTCCGCTCGCGAGCAACTCTTCACTCGTAAAGACAAGACGGCCGGGTTCGGGCTCGGTGGCGACACTCATTCCAACTCCTTATTAGGCATTTGGCGATTCGGTATGGGCGCAAGGGAAGCGTAGCGAACTCATTCCTTCGGCTGGCTGATGTCCGCCATGATGTCAAAGTTTGCGCGTTCGTCGGGAGCGGGGATCTCGACAATGCGCTCGTCGACATCGTCGAACTCGAGCCGCAGCGCACGGCACATGGTCGCATGCAGGTCGTAGGTGCATGTGACGTAGGTCAGCTCGAGAATTTCCTCGTCCGATAGAGACTTCTTTAAAGCGGCGAAGGTCGCATCGGGGACGCGGCCACTGTCCTGCACTAGGCAATCGGTGTAGGCCAAGACCGCGCGCTCGAGGGGCTCGTAGCAATCGGCGGTTTGCCAGGATGGCACGGCTTCGATCTTCTCTTCGCTGAGCCCGACGCTGCGGCAGGACTTGCAGTGCTGGGAAAAGACGAACTGGCTTCCCCGGGTAAAGCCGGCGCGGGTCATCCCCAACTCGCGCAGCCGTGGGTCGAGCTTGCGATCGGGGCTGCGGTAGAGGCCGAAGCCCCGAACTGCGTGTTCAAGTACATCCGGCACCAAGGCGAACACGGTCCACCAATTGCCGGGCGTGCCGGTTGCGGTTCCGGGTTCGTCGACGGGATCGCGATCGCCAAAGAGTTGGTCGTACATTTTCTTGGCGAGCGGTGAAGCGTTCTCACGACGTACTTGTTTCAGTCGGGGCATTCGGTCTTCTCCTGGGTCTGTGGTGCTTGCTCGAATGGCGAGGTGCTACCGGGTTGTCGCGATGCCGCCGTCGACTGCGATTACGCTGCCCGTGACATAAGAGCCGGCGCGGGATGCGAGGTAGATCGCAACGCCCGCCATGTCGTCGGGCTGTCCGATTCGGCCCATGGGGCACGACGCGGCAATCGAGTCGCCAAAGGCCTCAAGCGTGGCCGCCATCATCTTGCTTTCGAACGGGCCCGGAGCAACTGCGTTGACGGTGATCTTCGGCGCGAGCTTCTTGGCCAGTACACGGGTCATGTGGTGGATGGCGGCTTTACTTGCGGAGTAGGAGTAGGTGTCCAACGTCGGGACTTGAATGCCGTCAATCGAGCCGATGTTGATCACGCGGCTGGGGCTGCCTTCGCTTGACGCGGCTTCGAGCTGCGGGGTTAACGCCTGGGTAAGAAAGAAGGGGCCCTTCACGTTGAGGTCGAGTACCCGGTCCCAGCCCGATGCGGGGAACTCACTGTACGGTGCGCCCCAGTTGGCACCTGCGTTGTTGACGAGAATGTCGAGCTTGGTTTCCCGGCTCTGGATCTCACCTGCGAGTGCGAGGCATCCCTCTTGGGTCGACAGGTCGGCGGGGATCGCCGTGCAGGTGCCCAGCTTGGACAGCTCTTTCTCGGTCTCTGCGCACACTTCGGCGTTGCGCGAGGCGACGTAGACGCGCGCGCCCGCTTCGATGTAGCCCCGGGCGATCATCAAGCCGATGCCCCGGGTGCCGCCGGTTACAAGTGCGCATTTGCCTTCAAGGCTGAATAGAGAATTCACGGTGTTGCTCCTATCTGAGTTTGATGTGTCAGTCGTTTGTACGAAAGTGTTTTGCATTGCGACGCCGCTCGGAAACAATCGAGTGACTCAATATTTTGCGTGATGATTGAATGTCGGTTCGAGGTGCGGTTGATTTGCGTGATCCACTCGCAACTCGATGTATCGCGCGGCTTGGCTAGGCCGCTCAATGACACCAATTGCGCCCGTGAATCTGTCGCGCGCGCTCTCGATAGCATACTTCGCCTGCGCCGAATTTGAAGTTCATCCGGGTCAGCTGAACCCCGCGTGTTGGAACGCTGAGCGCCAGGCTAGGGCGAGTGCGACAAGAGATGTGAGGCCTACGATCAGTTGAGCGCGGACCCGGGGAGGTTCGGGGCTGAACTTTGGGGCCAGCCCGTATCCGAGCAGCATTCCCGCGAGCAACCCACAGATGTGAGCTCCGTAGTCGACGTCCGGGCCTCCCGAGCCCAGCATGGCCAGCAGCGCGCATCCCGCACCGAGGGGAACCCATGCTCCGCGCCACGGGACGGCGAGGCGCTGACGTCTCCAGGCTTCGACTCCGCACAGGAGTCCAACGACTCCAAACACCGCGGTGGATGCCCCGATTGAGTTATGTCCGGTCTGGTAGTAGAGGGCGTCTGCGAGGTTGCCAATGGCGCCGCTCGCAAGTGCGCAGCCCAGTGCGACGCCGCTGCCGATCCGACCCGAGAGCGATGCGAGAAACAGGCCTCCGATCAGCGTGTTGCCCAAGGCGTGGCCCAAGTCTTTATGAAGAGTAAGCGCAGTCAGCACGCGCCAGAACTCGCCATCGAGGATCTCGAAGGCATTCGCACTGCCCAGACGGTAAACAATCGCGGCATCCGGGCTGCGCGTGAGCATGACGTGCGCGACGAGGAGTGTCACCGCAATGCCATATGCGATCGCAAAGTCCACCGGTCGTTGCGTTTCGGGCAGAAGAGCTTCGGGAGGAGCGGGGCGCGGCTGATTCTCGTTGATCCAAAGAGAAATGGTTTCGCGCGCGCGGATGACATTATTCTCGGCCACAAGCACCTGATAGCCCGTGTCGATACGCGCAATTTGACTGGCGATCCCTTGGGAGGTTAATACCAAAGCCCATGCATCGGCCGTGCTACGAGACGCAGTCAAGAGTGCGTCTTCACCGGGAGGCGAGGGCGGCAAGACGTCGGGCGGAGGGCTTGGGTGACTCACCCCTTGAGTATACCGATGACTCCGGGTGCGACTCAAAGAGTTGCGGGAGGCAACTCGGCGAGTTGTTGATGCTTGCGGTGCTTTCCGTTCCTCTGATAGCGTTTGCGCACTTCAATTGGCACACGCAGGCCAATTCGGAATTGGGGAAATCGTGAGGAAATACGACGGCGCGTTGGCGCTAACAGAGACGCTTGAGTTCAGTACTACCTCGAAGCCGAAGTGGTTGACGGCATTGATTTTGGCGATCTTTGTTGCACTCGCTGTGAGTTCGGTTGCCACAGCGCAAACTAATGACGAAAGCGATGGGGAGTGGGATACCGGCTCGAAGCGACGTGCGCAGCGCGACTACAATCGAAACGACAATCGCAATGACGACCGCTACGAAAAGGTCTGGTCTGTACGCGGCGGGCTTGGTTTTACCGAAGACCCCGATTCGTTTCTACTCAATGCCGAAATCGAACGATTCGTCCGCGACGAGGTGACGGTTGGCCTGGGCATGCAACTCGGAGTGGGTGATGACGACGTCATCGTTTCGCCAATGTTGTTTACCCGTTTCGTGTTCGACTTGACTAGTTTTGAAAATGAGTTCATCAAGCGCCTGCAACCCTTCGCGCAGGCGGGAGCCGGCATTACCCACATCAATAAAGACCTGCCGGGCAAGGACCGTGACGGCACGGACTTTTTGTTGTCCGTTGGCGCTGGGTTCGAATACAAGCTGAACGATCCGCTGAGCCTGGG
>JBLHOB010000154.1:0-6812 GCA_047619425.1 Myxococcota bacterium | reverse complement strand
GGCGAGCCGTTCGCTTTTGAAGTTCAACTGCACTTCCCGGAAGTGGGGGCGAAGGCAGATCTCAACTTTGACAACGTGCGCTTCAATGACGAGTTGGCGGATGGTTTGTTTGTCTTGCGCAATCCCAACGGGGCGGGCTCTTGATGGGGGCGATAGGTCAATCGGTTTCGACAGGGCGTTTGCTGGTTGCCATGATGTGCGTTGGAGTTTTGCTTTCGTGCTCCAATAACCCGTATCCCGATGCGGACGACGACATCAAGGTTCTCTACACCGTCTACAGCGAAGCGCCGCGCACGCTCGATCCCGCGGTTTCGTACAACGTGGCGTCGCATTCGATCATTGGACCCATCAACGAGACGCTGCTCGAATACCATTATCTGAAGCGTCCCTATGAATTGATTCCTGGGCTCGCTGCTGCGATGCCCAGCGCTGTCCCACTCGACGGTGGCAGGGTTTCGTACACCTTTGCGCTGCGTGAGGGCATCATCTACCAGAACGACCCGGCGTTTGCGCTTGGGGAAGTCGGTGCGAAGACCCGACGCGTCGTGGCGGACGACTATGTCTATCAATTGATGCGCGTCGCTGACCCCAAAGTGAACAGCCCCGTGAATCAGTCCTTTGGGGTTATCGAGGGCTTTGCGGAGTTTGGCGCACGGTTGGTGGCATTGCGTGAAGACCCCGCAAAGGCCGCGCTGACTGCACACGAACAGTACGCCCTAGCCGGGCCGATCAGCGGCTTGCGCGCCAACGGCGACTACGAATTTGAAATGGTATTGGACGCTGCTTATCCGCAGATGCTCTACTGGTTCGCGATGCCATTTACTGCGGCCGTGCCGTGGGAAGCGGTGGAGTACTACGACGGGGAAGATGGGCGGCCGCGCTTTGCCGACCACCCGGTTGGCGCCGGTCCCTACATGATGACCCGGTACGACAAACAGTCGCGGATTGTCCTCGAGCGCAATCCCAACTGGTATGGCGCACTGCATCCCGAGTGGAAGGCGCCGGGCGCGACCTATCCCGCGGACGGAGAGGCCGATGACATTGCGCGCGGCTTTACCGGGCCAGGTCTTGCGGGGCAGCAGCTGCCGTTCATCGACCGCATCGAGTTTCGACGCGAGAAGGAGGCGGTGCCGCGCTTCAATAAATTCTTGCAAGGCTATTACGACAAGTCGGGCATCAACAAAGAAAGCTTCGACAAGGTGATTCAGGGCAACAGCCTGTCTCCGGAAATGGCCGCGATGGGGATCAAACTCGATCGTGTTGTTGAGTTGATGATCAGCTACATCGGCTTCAATCAGGACGACGCCGTGGTTGGCCGCGATGCTGGCGAGAAGGGCAAAAAGCTACGCCAGGCCATGAGCCTCGCGATCGACGCCGATGAGTACATTGAACTCTTCATGAACGGCCGCGGCATCCCGGCGCAGTCGATGCTGCCACCCGGCATTTTCGGTTACGACCCCAGCTATCGAAATCCCTACCGGACCACGGACCTCGAAAGGGCGAAGGTCCTTTTGGCTGAAGCGGGATATCCGTCTGGTATTGATCCGTCTACCAAACAACCCCTAACTCTGCGCTTTGACACGTACGCGACGTCGGCGTCGCAGTTGATCCCTATTCGCTACTTGATCGACTCGTGGCGCAAACTCGGCCTCGACGTTGAAGTGATCGGCACGACGTACAACAAGTTTCAAGAGAAGGTAGACAATAAAGCGCACCAGATTTTCCAGTGGGGCTGGGTCGCCGACTATCCCGATCCCGAGAACTTTCTCTTCTTGCTGACGTCGCAAATGGCAGAGCAAGGTGGCCCCAACCACGCGAACTATCGCAGCGACGAATACGATGCTCTCTTTGCGCGAATGAAGTCCGAGTCCGACCCGGAAGTGCGACTGGCCGTGATTCAAGCCATGACGAAGAAGCTCGAGGACGAGCGCGTTTGGATCGAGTTGCTCAATCCGGAGAGCTACGTGCTGTATCACGAATGGATCGGCCAGTACAAGCCGCCGGGCTTTGAGTACTCGACGCTCAAGTATCAGAACATCGACCCAACCTTACGAGCCGAGAAACGACGGGCCGAAAATCAGCCTGTCATGTGGCCCGCCTATCTACTCTTGCTGATCAGTGTGTTGATCATCGCGCCCGGCGTGGTGACTCTCATCAAGGAGCGGCAGTAATGCTCAACTACGTTCTACGTCGACTCGCTTACGGCGGGGTGGTGGTCTTCGGCGTGTTGTTCTTTTTGTTCGTGCTCTTCTTTTGGGTCGCGACTCCAGACGACATCGCGCGTCGCGCTCTCGGCGAGAAAGCACCGCCGGCGGCACTCGAACAGTGGAAGGCCAACCACGGCTACGACCGAGAGCTTTGGCCATGGCAGGACTTTGAAGACAACATGCTCTTTGCGCATTACGAAAGCATGCTGACCTTTGACTTTGGTCGCAGCGACGCCGACGACGTGCCGATCATGGAGAAGATTGCGAAGGGAGCCGGCCCGAGCTTGCTCTTAACCGTTCCTATGTTCGTAATGGGGCTCGGTGTCAGTGTGATGCTTTCCTTAATTGTCGCGGTGTTTCGCGACACCTATGTCGACCGCATGGGGGTGGTGCTCTGCGTGTTTGGCATGAGCGTCTCAATTTTGCTCTACATCGTCGGCGCACAGTTTTTGATCGCGAAGCTTTTGCGATGGTTTCCGATTTCGGGTTTTGATCCTTCGCCGGACGTGGTGGCGCGCTTTCTCGCGTTGCCCATTCTCGTGGGGTTGGTTTCGTCGATCGGTTCGAACGTACGCTTCTATCGCACCGTTTTTCTCGAAGAAGTACATCGCGATTTCGTGCGCACCGCGCGCGCCAAAGGGTGCGGGGAAGGGCGGATCATGGTGCGCCATGTGTTGCGCAACGCGATGATCCCGATTCTTACGCAAATCGTTATCGCCATCCCGTTCCTGTTTACCGGCTCACTCGTGCTCGAGTCGTTCTTCGGGATCCCAGGGCTCGGCGCATTGAGTGTCGAAGCGATTCAAGGCAACGACTTCGCGACACTTCGCACGATGGTCTTCGTCGGTTCGCTTTTGTTTGTCGTGGCGCAGGTAATTACCGACGTCAGCTATAGCCTCGCGGATCCCCGCGTCAGGTTGGAGTAAAGGGTCGCAGTGGAAGACTGGATGATCTCCAATGTTGTGACGGGTCTACTTCTTGTGGGCTTCGCCGGCGTTGCGCTCGCGATTCGCCGAAGCCGGTTGTGGGCTGAGGCTACGGTGTCGCTGTGGAAGAGACGCCCGCTCGCGATTTTGGTGGTGAGCTTCTATTTGGCCGTTGGACTTCTCGACAGCATCTTCTGGATCGGGGGAGGTGATGTCGGTCAGGACGTGGTTTCAGCGCACGAAGCGCGTTCCGTTGTCGATCGCGTCTTTGTCGACTCCCGCGAGCGCAGTTACTCGGCGCCGTTGGCCGACGTCGAGTTCTATGGCGGCAAGCCCCTGGTGAACCCCGGCGCGCATTTGATGGGCACGGACATCATCGGACGCGATGTGATCTATCTGGCACTCAAGGGCGTGCGGGTCGCGCTGTTGATCGGTGGGCTGACGAGCTTAATCGCGATTCCACTTTCGCTTCTATTTGGTATTTCGGCGGGCTACTTCGGTGGACGCGTCGACGATTTTGTTTTCTTCATCATGTCGACGTTGGCTTCGATGCCGGGCTTGTTGCTGCTGATTGCACTGATCATGGCGATGGGGCGCTCGACATTATCGATCTGCATTGCGCTCGCGGTGACGAGTTGGGTTGGTTTCTGTCGCCTTGTGCGCGGGGAGACGCTCAAACTTCGGGAGCAGGACTATGTCCATGCTGCGCGTGTATTGGGTGTCTCTGAGATCCGCATAATCTTTCGCCACATTCTGCCCAACCTCACGCACTTGGTGATTATTACCTTTGTGCTGACCTTCTCAGGACTAGTTCTATCGGAAGCAGTACTCGCATGGCTCGGTGTTGGAGTCGACGGAAGTTGGGGCCAGATGATCGACCAGGCTCGTAGCGAACTGTCCCGAGACCCCGTCGTGTGGTGGAACATCACGGCAGCAGGTGCTGCTCTCTTTGGCTTGCTGCTCGCGATTAACATGGTTGGGGATGCGATTCGCGACATCCTGGATCCACGAACATTGAGGGACCCATCGTGAGCCCGTTGCTTGATGTCAGAGGCCTTTCGACTTGTTTCCCCGGGAGTCGCGGCGAGATCCCCGTTGTCGACGAGGTGAGTTTCTCGATCGACCCTGGTGAGGTGCTGGCACTGGTCGGCGAATCCGGCTGTGGTAAGTCGATGACGGCGCTTTCGATATTGCGGCTCGTGCCCAAGCCCGGACAAATCCGCAGCGGCGAAATGCTCATGGCTGGACGAGACATTCGCGGGCTATCGATTCCCGAGATACGCGGGCTGCGTGGCCACGAAATCTCGATGATCTTCCAAGAGCCGATGACGAGCTTGAACCCCGTCGTAACGGTTGGCAAACAAGTCGTCGAGGCGATTCAACTGCATGAGAGCGTCGACGCAAAGCAGGCTCGCAAGCGCACGATCGAGTTGTTTGAACGCGTCGGGATCCCGGACGCTTCGGATCGCTTTAACGTTTACCCCCACCAACTCTCAGGGGGTCTCAAGCAGCGCGTCATGATCGCCATGGCGCTCTCGACGCGCCCGAAGCTTTTGATTGCCGACGAGCCCACGACCGCCCTCGACGTCACGATTCAGGCGCAGATCCTCGAGTTGTTGCGAGAGCTGCAGCGCGAAACCGACCTCGCGGTGCTCCTGATCACCCACGATCTTGGCGTGGTGAACGAACTCGCAGATCGCGTGGCCGTGATGTACGCCGGCCGCGTGGTTGAAACCGGAACGCGATTTGAGCTGTTGAGTAAGCCCACTCACCCCTACACGGATGGTTTGTTGAAGTCGAACCCGGCGCTCGCGCGGCCGGGCGAACCCTTGCCCGAGATTTCAGGCGTGGTGCCACCGCCAGAAGACTGGCCCGAGGGATGCCGCTTTGCCAACCGCTGCAACCGGGTGATCGATATCTGCCGCAGCGAAATCCCGCTCGTAACATCAATCAGCGAGACACAGTCGACTTTCTGTCACGCGGTAGCGAAGGAGCGTCAAGGTGGCTGACGAACCTTCGAAAGCATTGCTGCGAGTTGAGGGCCTGCGAACTTGGTTCCCGATCAAGCAGGGGTTGTTTCGCAAGACGGTCGGCCATGTGAAGGCCGTCGACGGGCTCAGCCTGGAAATTGAAGCGGGCAAGACCTTGGCGTTGGTAGGCGAGAGTGGTTGCGGCAAGACCACTGCAGGGCGCTCGATCCTCTCCCTCGAAAAGCCACAAGAAGGACGCGTCTGGTTTGAAGGCGTTGACCTCCTCTCGCTTTCACGCGCCGAGCTTCACCCCTACCGGCGCAAGCTGCAGTTTGTGTTTCAAGACCCGATGGCGTCCCTCGACCCGCGTATGCGGGTGCGCGAAATCATTGCCGAGGGGATGAAGTCATTTGATATTGGGACGAGTAAGCAAGATCAAACAGACCGAGTCGCGAGCTTGCTCAAGCGCGTGCAGCTGAACCCGGACCACATGTGGCGTTATCCGCATGAGTTCTCCGGCGGGCAGCGACAGCGCATCGGTATCGCGCGGGCCTTGGCTCCGGAGCCGAAGTTGTTGATTTGCGACGAGGCGGTTTCGGCCCTCGATGTTTCGATTCAGGCACAGATCCTCAACTTGTTGAGAGACCTGCAAGAAGAACTCGGGCTCGCGTATCTATTCATTACCCACGACCTCGGTGTTGTGAAGTATCTCGCGGACGATGTTGCGGTGATGTACCTCGGGCAGGTGGTTGAGACGGGGAAGACCGAGCGGATCTTTGACGCCCCGCGGCATCCCTATACCAAGGGGTTGTTGGCCGCCATTCCGTCGGTTGATCCAGAGCGACGTTCGGGTGCACCGCCGGTGCTTGGAGATGTGCCTTCGCCCGCCAACCCGCCTTCAGGCTGCCGTTTTCATACCCGCTGTCCGGTCGTAATGCCGCGCTGCGCCGCTGAGGAGCCTAGCCTTGTTGCGCTTGAAGGCGACGGGGCCGATCTGAGCCGCTGCTTCCTCTCCGAGTCGAGCTAGACTTTTGATGTTGGCTAGTTGCAAGACTGGCCGGCGCCAATGCAGTACCGACAAATGAGGCTCAAGCCTTGGAAGACATTGCCCAATTTGTGGTGAGCTACGGCTATGGCCTGATCGTTTTTTGGGTCTTGTTCGATCAGTTGGGTGTGCCCATCCCCGCGATCCCATTGTTGATTGTCGCCGGGGCGATGTCGGGAATGGGCGAGTTGGAGGTCACGTGGGTCGTGGCAGCGGCGACTTTGGGTTGTCTCCCCAGCGACATCCTCTGGTTTGAGTTAGGGCGTCGTCGCGGTGGGGGCGTGCTCAAGACTCTGTGCAAAGTATCCCTCGAACCCGACTCCTGCGTGCGGAGCACCGAGAGTACCTTCGAGCGCTATGGAGCTAAGTCACTCTTGGTCGCGAAGCTCATACCCGGCTATCAGACGTTGTCGCCAGCGCTCGCGGGGATGAGTGGTATGTCACTCCCTCGCTTCCTTGTATTTGATATCCCAGGTGCTCTGTTGTGGAGCTTGCTGTTTGTTGTGCCGGGCTACTTGTTACACGACCAGCTCGAACAGGCATTTTCGCTGGTAGAAGGTTTTGGCACCGGCCTTGGCGCGGCGGTTGTCGTGCTGTTGGTGTCGTATGTCGCGTGGAAGTTCATCCATCGCCAGCGGCTGCTTCACTCGCTGCGCGTCGCGCG
>JBLHOB010000153.1:0-6835 GCA_047619425.1 Myxococcota bacterium | reverse complement strand
GTCTTTAGCGATTGACTCAAAAAATCTGCCGGCACAATCCACACGTTCTTCAGATGCCGCCTGGTGGCAATCGACCAGGCGAGCACGTCCGGATCTGTTTCGCGGGTGGCCGAATTCTGCTGCGCCTCTTCAGCTGCAACGGCATCGGCAAGCTGTTGCATGACGTCGGGGACTTCTTCCACGGGTTCAACTGGTGTTTCCTCGCCAAGCTCGTCGCGCAACGCGGCAAGCGCGTCGTCGTACTCAAGTGGCTCGGGCTTTGGTTTGGCTTTCGGCTTGGGCTGCGGTTTCGGCTTGGCTTTCTTTTTCACCGAACTCGGCTGCTTGGGCAATACCACCTTCTTCGGCGTCGGTGCAGGTTTCGCGGGCGTCGGAGGCGCTGCTGGAGCGGGCGGGCTTGGCGCCGGCGCAGCCTTTCTTGCTGCAGGCAAGCTCACCATCCTGACAGTAATCACGTCCGGCAGCGGTACGGGATCGGCGGCCGGCGAAAACATGAAGAAGAGTCCCACGCCCAGATGCAAGACGAACGACACCACCAAGCCCTGCACAAAACCTTTACGTCGTGCGGACTCCCTGGCTTCGAGCCATGCTTTTGTGAACGATGCGGGCACCGCCGACGTTCTCCTTCGTCAACGTTGCGCGGGGGGTTGGCGCAGACTTCATATTTCAACGTGCGTTCGTTTTTTCTATTGGCCTAGCTGCCGAGCTTCGATGTCCTCAGGGCTCGCTTGATTCGTTCGTTGGTACGCGATTGCGCTACATCGCATGTCCTGCTCTCAAGTTTCGGGCTCGGTCACGATTCCGAGTTGATCCGATCCCGCTTCGCGAGCGGCTGCCATCGCCTTGACGACCGTGCCATAGGGCGCCGCGCGGTCTGCCCGCAAATAGATTTCCTTTGAAGCCCGTGCCTCAAAAATCGCCGTAAGCTTGGACACCAGTTCTTCGATTTTGATCTCACTGCGGCCGAGGAAATATGTGCCGTCCTTCTTCACCGACAAGATCAATGGGTTGTCCTGCACTCGAAGTGCCTGGGTGCTCGTCTCCGGCAAGTCGACATCGATCCCCTGCTGCATCATGGGCGCTGCCACCATGAAGATGATGAGCAATACGAGCATCACGTCGACAAAGGGTGTGATGTTGATTTCGGCATTGGCGCGGCGCTGCTTGGGCCTGACGACGATTGCGCGGGCCACGGCTAATAGGCCCGGGGCGCCGCACTCTCACCAGCCGTGAGCGCGGCGACGTCTTCTTGAAACTCGCCGGCAAAGTGCTCCATCGATTGCCCGAGCTTGTCGACCCCCGCCGAAAAGTGGTTGTAGAAGATGGTTGCTGGAATTGCGGCAAAAAGACCCACAGCGGTCGCGATCAATGCCTCCGCGATGCCCGGCGCAACGACCGCAAGGCTCGCATTGCCCGACGCCGCAATGCCCTGAAACGCTTGAATAATGCCGATCACCGTGCCGAACAGGCCGATGTACACCGTCGAGCTGCCCGTGGTTGCGAGAAACGAAAGCCCGCGTTCGAGTCGCTGGGACTCGCGCGTCGCCAGCCATGCCAGCTGTTTAAAGACCTTGCGTGTCTGCCCGGCGTCGAGGCCGTCAACGGTGGCGTGGCCGCTGTCTTTTGCGAGCCGCCCCATCTCGTCGCAGACGCCAATGAAAACCGTCGCAACAGGACTGCGCTCGAGCTGTTTGGCAGCGTCGTATGCTTCGTTGAATGGCTTGTCGTGATAGATCTCCAGGAAAGCCTCGCTATCCTGGGTTGCCCCGCGCACTTCCTTCCACTTGGACAAGATGATTGCCCAAGACACTAAGGAGAACGCGAACAATATAAACAAGACAAGCTTGACGATAAGGCCGGCTTGCAAAATTAAGCCGAAGACGTCAAAGCTCACGTGAAGCCCCCCCCGAGACTCATTAGAACCAAGGCTGGGAATGTCAGCCCTGGATTACACCCCGATACGCGATTGCAATTGAATCGCCCAAGATGTGTCGAGAGATTCTATAGGGTCGCTTGCAGCGATTCAAGGAACGGCACCAACTGGACGACTTCTTATTGACCCGTCACCGTGCGCATTGGTTGTGAGTTGCGACGCCGATTGCGTAGGTTTGGTGAATGGATAGTGACTTTCGCAGTCGCGCCGACGCATTCAGGGCGCCGGAAGTCACACGCTCGTTATGAGGAGAAGGCATGCAGATCAAGATTTCGACCACCGCACCGCGTGAGGTCAAGGTGGATGTTCTCGCAATTCCCGTTTTCAAGATCGTGGGCAAGAATAAGAAGAAGAAGCTGCCGCCGTCCCTCAGCGCATTGGACAAAGCAACCGGCGGCTCAATCTCCCAGATTGTGGAACAAGGTGATTTCCACGGGGTCAAAGGCGAGTCACTGATCGTCTACCCCGCCAAACCCGGCAATGCGAAGCGCTTGCTTCTCGTCGGCGTGGGCGACGCGGCAGACCTCGACCTCGAGGCAATCCGCGAATTCGGCGGCAGGGCCTTCAAGGGCGCCCAGGCCAAGCAGCCCAAAACGATTGCCTTCGCCGTGCCGCCGGCCAAGGGTCTCTCAGCGGAAGCCCTCGCCCAGGCGCTAGCCGAAGGCGCGGTTTTGGGTGGATACAAATTCGATCGCTACTTCACCGACGACGGCAAGAAGCGAAAGCCAAAGCCCGAGCCGTCTCTCACGCTGCTCTATGCGCGCTTGGCGAAGCCCGCAGCGGCACGCAACGGGGCAAAGCGCGGCATCACACTCGCCGACTCGCAAAACATGGCGCGCGACCTGTCCAACGCCCCGGGCAACGCAATGACGCCCGCAGCTCTCGCCGGTGCCGCCGTCAAGATGGGCCGACAGGCTGGCTTGAAGACCAGCGTCATGGAGGTGCCCGAGCTCAAGCGTCGCAAGATGGGAGGCATTCTGGCCGTTGGCCAGGGCAGCGTAAACCCGCCGCGCCTAGTGACCATGGAGCACAAACCCAAGACCAAGGGTGGAGCCAAAGCCAAGGCGAACCAACCCACGATCTGCTTGATCGGCAAAGGCATCACGTTCGATTCGGGCGGCATCTCCATCAAGCCGAGCGCCGCCATGCACGAGATGAAGCACGACATGAGTGGGGCTGCGACGGTGGTTGGTGCCATGCGGGCGATCGGGATGCTCGACATTCCGTACCGCGTCATCGGCATTGTGGCCGCGGCCGAAAACCTTCCATCTTCGAAGGCCTATCGCCCTGGCGACATCCTCGAGATGTACTCGGGCAAGACCGTCGAAATTCTCAATACCGATGCCGAAGGCCGGCTCGTGCTCGCCGACGCCCTCGCTTACGCGAACGAAAAATACGCCCCCGTGGCGATGATCGACCTCGCAACGCTCACGGGCGCCTGCATGATTGCCCTCGGTGATTGGGCGACGGGGTTGATGGGCAACAATCAGGACCTGATCGACCAGGTCAACAAAGCGGGGGGTCGCACGGGCGAATGCCAGTGGCCGATGCCCTTGTTTGAAGCCCACAAGATAGCCATGCGGGGCACCATCTCCGATCTCGTCAACGCGGGCCCGCGCCAGGCGGGCCTTTCTACGGCCGCGGGTTTCCTTGCTGCATTTGTCGGCAAGACTCCGTGGGTCCATCTCGACATCGCGGGTACGGGCTGGACGTCTCGCATTGGCGCCTACCAAGGACGCGGTGCAACCGGGGTAGGGGTGCGCATGCTCGTCGACTTGCTCGAAAACTGGAAGCCCCTGCGCTGATCTGCCGCGCAATGCGAGACCGCGTTGCAAGACATTCGTTTTTCCCAGTGATTCACGGCAAAGGGGCCGTTGTCGGCGCACCACGTCGACAACGGCCCCTTGTCAACAATTTGTTGCAACCCTCGCCCTTTGACGCTTACAGCCCTCCCCCCTACTCTTCGACGCGCTTGGCCCGTCACAGCCGTTCGCTTGGCAGCGCGGACCAGCAGAGCCGCTATGGCGTCCTGCCGATAATCGTTTCATCGAATGCCGGCAAAAAAGCAATTTTAAAAACGACCGAATATCCAACGCGCCACGGTCGTCCTAAAAAGCGAAATCGCAATTCGCGACTACGCGACAACGAAGGCGAAAGCACAGGCCTTCAAGAAAACCGTCGACCAGCCGACACACAAGCCAAATGAACTCCCAAGGAGCAAACTGAACATGCTTGCCAACATCACACGAGCCCTTTTTCTTACCGCCATCGTCGCCATCATGATTCCGGCCGCAGCCAACGCCGGAGATGCCGCCGCCGGCAAGGTTATCTTCGAAACCAACTGCACCACCTGCCACGGCATGACGGGCACCGGCGACGGTCCGCTCGCGCCCGCACTCGACCCGAAGCCCCGCGACCTTTCGGCTGGCGTGTTCAAGTTCGACACGGACGCTGACGGCACCACGGGCACCGACACCGACCTCAAGAACGTCATCACCCAGGGCGCAATGGCCTTCGGTGGTTCGGCTCTGATGGCACCGTGGCCGGCATTCTCGGACGCGGACGTCGCGAACGTCATCGCGCACCTCCGCTCACTCAAGAAGTAGAGCAGACGGCCCTATGGGCCGAGTATCGCGCAGCCGCAGTGTTCACACCGGCAGCGCGACTCAATATTGAGCCACGCATCACAAAGCGGGGTCGGCGCATTCGCCGATCCCGCTTTTTGCGCTTTGCTATGGTCTCACGGTGAGTGCGAAAATGAAATCACAGACAACGACTAAGCCATCGAATACGGCAGAAATCATGGTCGAAGACGGCGAACTCCTAGAGCCCGCCGACCTCGACGGCGATCTCGAAGCCACGGCTGCGTCCGTGGCTTCCAACATCGAAGAAGCTGACATTGTCGATGTAGACGTGATCGACGTTGACGATATCGACGATATCGACGACGACACGGCTGAAGACGTCGACTACCTAGAGCTCGAGTCCAACGTCGAAGACGAACTGGACACCGACTTGGACGCTGGCAGTAAATCGCCCGAAGTCATCGTCCCTCCGGCTTCAAAGAGCGCCGCGAATGCAGGCAACCGCACCGCAGTCAAGAAGACGTCGACGGGCAATTCCCTCGAGCCGGTTTCGGCACTCAGTGCCTACATGTCGCAGTTGGCCAATCACGCGCCAATCACCCGCGAAGAAGAACACGCCCTCGCAGTGCGTTGGAAAGAAGAAGGCGACGTCGACGCCGCGCGCTTGATGGTCTTGTCCAACTTGCGACTCGTCGTGAAAATCGCGATGGAATATCGCCGGGCTTGGACCAACACCCTCGACTTGATCCAAGAGGGCAACGTTGGCTTAATGGAAGCCGTGCAGCGCTACGACCCCTACCAGGGCGTAAAGCTTTCATCGTATGCGGTCTATTGGGTTCGCGCGTACATCTTGAAGTACATCCTCGACAACTTGCGCAGTGTTCGGCTGGGGACGACTCGCGCCGGCCGCAAACTCTTCTTCCAACTCAACAAAGAGAAGCGCACGCTCGAACTCGAGGGCTACGAAGTCACTCCCAAGCTGTTGGCAGAGCGCCTCGACGTGCAGGAAGAAGACGTCGTCGCAATGGAAACCCAGCTCTCGCGCCCCGACCTCTCGATGGATGCCCCGCGCTTTGAAGGCGACGGCCGCGAGACGTTTGGCGACTCGTTTTCAGGCTCGGAGATCGGTGCCGAAGATGAAATCGCACGCACGCAGATGCAAACGGTATTTCGCGAAGCCATCGCAACCTTCAGCGAATCGCTTAGCGAGCGCGATCTACAGATTTTGGGCGAACGAATTCTCGCCGACGAGCCCCGCACCCTCGCCGATATGGGCGAAGAGTTCAGCGTCTCCCGCGAGCGTGTGCGCCAACTCGAAGCGCGCATTATCAACTCGTTGCGTGAGTTCATGAAAGATCGGTTGGTCGACTTTGAGCTCTACGCCACAGACTCCGACGGATGACAAGCAACCGCACGGCCCCGTGCGATGGGCTCCTTCGCGCAGCACCCCTGATGCTCGCGATGGTTTGCGCGATGGCAACCGTCGCGTGCGAAGCCGAGCCCACGGCGCCTTCCGGCCCTTCCATCACCATTCGAAACAATCGCGTGACACTCGCAATCACCTCGACGCCCGCCGAGCAGATTAAAGGACTCGGGCAACTCGACAGTCTCCCGTGGGGACACGGAATGCTCTTTGAGTACGCCGCACCGCGCTTTCCGGGCTTTTGGATGAAAGACATGCGCTTTGATATCGACATCATTTGGCTGCGCGAAGGCCGCATCGTCGACATCTCCCATCGCGTGCCACACGCAAAGGACGGCCCGGGGCCTACCCTGCGGCCGAGCGAGCTGACGGACACCGTGCTCGAAGTGCCTGCCGGCTACGCCCAGGCAAATGGTTGGCGTGTCGGCGATCGCGCAGAACTCGACCGCGCCGACGCACCGACGATCCCACGCTGAGCCGGCAGCCACCCCCTCGGCCATGTCGCGGCGCCACGCCGAGCCCTCAACGCAAGCTGGCCTTGATGCTGCACTGAAGACCGAGACGCTGGAGCAAGGCCGCTTCGGCGGGCAACACCTAGGACCTGTCCAAGTCGGGGACAAGCGGCACGGTGTGGATCGAACGGCGAAGGCGCTCAGGACCCGATGCTGGGAAACTCGTCCAGGATCATCTGCTGCACCCGCGCGTCGAGTTCGTCGGTGTCGAGCCCCATCGCCTCGTGCAGCGCTTGGTCGGCCGAAAAGCCGGATCCGATACGCTCGAGGATCCGCGCACGTTCTTCCTTAGTCGTCTGCGTTTCGATGTACGCCGCAGCAACCACGCTCTCGAGATAAGCCGCTCGCGCGTCTTCATCGGTAAGCCCTGAAAAACTCGGCG
>JBLHOB010000152.1:0-6878 GCA_047619425.1 Myxococcota bacterium | reverse complement strand
CGTGATCAACAGCGCGGCCCTAGTCGGGTTTCGGCCGTATCCCTTCAGCCGCTATCTCGACGTGAACGTCGAGGGCGCCATTCACGTCTTCAAGGCGATGCGCGCCGCGGGGGTCGAACGGGCCATTCAGGTTTCGAGTGTTGGTGTCTATCGCGGTCACCGCGCGCCGATCGACGAAGACAACCCCCGCCACGGCGAAGAACACCGCATGCACCGCTTCAATGGCTACAAGATCAGCAAATCTCTGGCCGAGGCGACGGCGTGGCGTTACGCGACAAAGTACGACCTATTGATGACGACGCTCCGCCCCGCGGTCCTCTACGGGGCATTCGATCGCCACTTCGGGGTTTGGCACAAACGCGCAATGCGCATGCGACCGTTTCGCCTCTACCCGAACGCGGCTCGCTTTTGTCTTGTGTATGCAGGAGACGTCGCCGAGGCGGCAATGCTCTCCCTTGAAAATGAGAAGTCTCTCGGCCGCGCCTACAACGTCACTGGCGAGTACACCCGTCTGCGCGACTTTGCCGACGAGTGGGCTTCGCAAACGACAAGCAAGCCGCGTAGCAGTCTCTCGATTCCCGTCTGGTATCGGCGGCGGTATTCGTCCAAGCGTATCGAGCGCGAACTCGGCTGGACCCCGCGAACCTACGCGCAGGGGATCCACGAAACTCTCGAGATCGAAAACGACGGCTAGCTCGCGGGCCTTTTGACCGCACAAGCTGTGCTTCGACACTCGATGACTCTCGCAGGCTCTCGCGATAACGAACCCAGTAGTCGCAAGAATCAAAGCCCGGCTTCAAACCTTACGGAACTGCGTAAAAGTCGTTGCCCTTATCATCGATGATGATGAACGCCGGGAAGTCTTCCACCTCGATCTTCCAAATGGCTTCCATGCCGAGTTCTTCGAATTCGAGCACTTCGATCTTCTTGATGCAGTTGCGAGCCAAAATCGCCGCACCACCACCAATTGAGCCGAGATAGAACCCTCCGTGCTCCTTACATGCATCGGTTACGGCTTTCGACCGATTCCCCTTTGCCAGGGTGACGAAGCTGCCGCCGTTCTGCATGAAGAGATTGACGTACGAATCCATGCGCCCGGCCGTCGTCGGGCCGAACGAGCCCGATGCATAACCTTCGGGTGTCTTCGCGGGGCCCGCGTAATAGACGATGTGATCCTTGAAGTACTGCGGCAGAGGTTTGCCCTCGTCGAGCAGGTCCTTCAGTTTGGCGTGGGCGATATCGCGAGCCACCACAATCGTGCCCGAAAGCGACAGACGTGTGGTAACCGGATACTGGCTCAGCGTCTCTCGCAGCTCGGTCATGGGACGGTTCAAATCGAGCTTTACCACGTCGCCATCGTCTTCGGTTGCGGCTGAGGGTTGCGGCAAGAAGCGCGCGGGCTCGGTTTCGAGTTGTTCGAGAAACACGCCGTCGCTGGTGATCTTGCCCAGGATCTGACGGTCCGCCGAGCACGATACGCCGATGCCCACCGGGCAGGACGCTCCGTGACGCGGAAGCCGGACCACACGCACATCGTGGCAGAAATACTTGCCGCCGAACTGGGCGCCAATCCCCATCTTCTGGGTGAGTTGGTGGATCTTCTCTTCGAGCACCGGATCGCGAAACGCGCGGCCCAATTCGTTGCCCGTCGTAGGCAGGGTGTCGAGGTAGCGAGCACTCGCGAGCTTCACCGTCTTGAGGTTCATCTCTGCCGATGTTCCACCGATCACGATCGCGAGGTGGTAAGGCGGGCATGCCGAAGTGCCGAGCAGCGGGAGCTTCTTGGCCAAAAAGGCCAGCAGGGAGTCTTCGTTGAGCAGTGCTCGCGTCTCTTGAAAAAGGAAGGTCTTGTTCGCAGAGCCTCCTCCCTTGGTGATAAAAAGAAACTTGTACTCCGAGCCACTGGTCGCGTAGAGCTCAATCTGCGCGGGAAGGTTCGTGCCCGTGTTCTTCTCCTCGTACATGCTGAGCGGAGCCATCTGCGAGTAGCGAAGATTGGTGTTCGCGTAGGTGTCATAGATCCCCAACGACAAGGCCTCTTCGTCGTTGAAGCCGGTGAAGACGTCTTGGCCCTTCTTGCCGATGGCAATCGCGGTCCCGGTGTCCTGACAAGAGGGCAAGACCATCTCCGCCGAGATGGTCGCGTTCTTAAGCAGCTCGAGCGCCACGATGCGGTCGTTGCCCGAAGCCTCGGGGTCGTCCAGAATTTTTGCGAGTTGGGCGAGATGGCCCGGGCGAAACAGGTGCGAGACGTCGCGGACTGCGTGGCCGGCGAGCAGCGAGAGCGCTTCGGGCTCGACCTTCAAGATCTGGCGGCCATCGAGGCTTACAACGCTTACGTGTTCGTCGCTGAGCTTGCGGTAGGGGGCAGTGTCTTCCCCCAATTCAAAGAGTTCCTGAAATCTAAAATCGGCCATGGTGCGTTCCTCGTTCATCGCGGCCACGTCGCGTGCGCTGCCGGATCATCGCTATGAATTTGATTGGGCTGGGTGAATCGACCCCGTGAGCGCCGGGCAACGTGCAAATACACAATTTCGACACTCAACTGCGTGTCAACGTTGAACCGCAACTACGGGCTGCGATGCAAATCCAGTCTCGACGCCGCGTCACAATAGCGAAGAATACGCTCCAATCGCGGTGAATCGCCGCTAACTGGCGACGTCAGAGATGAAAGGAACCTCAAGCCCCAGAGACTCTCGATAGAACGTTCCAGTCGACGAAGTGCCCCCTCAGCATGTTTGCGCAAAAGCTGCGCACAGATGGATCTTTTTGCGAACTCAGGCTCCGAGTGGCGGTGTCCGACAAGAAAGCAAATCAGCCCGCCGTAGGGCACCTGCCCCGCGGCCCATTGCCCTGTTACAATCCGAGACTATGACGAATTTGAGATTACATCCGCAGAAGTTGACCAGCCTCGCACCCTCGATCTTGCAAAGTACGTCCTTGGCGATTGCCCTGACGATTGCGCTGTCGAGCCTTGCAGTTCCCGGCCAGGCGGCCGCGATGGAGCTCACGTGCGAGCGTATCCCCGGCTTGCTCAACACCTTCTTGCACAAGCACATTCGCTATCGCGGTTTGAACGACGAGCTTCGCGAGCGCGCAATCGACTCCTACATCAAGCGCCTCGATTCCTCAAAGACGCTTTACACCACCGGTGAAGCCAAGGTGCTGAAGAAGTCTTTGGCGGGGGTCTTCTTTGACGTCGGCAGCGGGGAGTGCACAAGTCTCGAAGAGATCCAGAAGGACATCATCGTCCGCTATGAAAAAATGAGCACGTACGTCGAGAAGTATGTGCGCTCCGAAGACTATAAGCTCGACCCGGATGTCGAATTAGTGATCGATCCGGACAAGCGAGCGCGCCCGAAGAATTTAGAGCAGCAACACAGCCTGTTTCGCAAGCTCGTTCAATTCCAGATGTCCAACTACATCAGTGGGGACATTACGGTTGAAGAAGCGACCGAAAAGCTTGTCCACCGCTATGAGTTGTCCGTCAAGCGCGCGAAAGAATTCGACCAGACGGACGTCTACAGTCTTTTCCTCGACTCATTCGCGAGCGCCCTCGACCCGCACTCCAACTACATGTCTGTTGAAGGAAATGAAGACTTCAACATTTCGATGGGCCTTTCGCTCATCGGAATTGGCGTCGCCCTTTCGTCTCGCGACGGTTATTCGGTTGTTGAGAAGGTGATCCCCGGTGGCGGCGCGGACAACGTTGGCCTGCTGCTGCCGAAGGACAAAGTCATCGCAGTCGCCCAGGACGGTGAAGAGCCCATCGACGTAATCGATATGGATCTTCGGAAGGTCGTTCGACTGATCCGAGGCGAGATCAACACCACGGTGCATCTGACCATCCTGCGACAGGAGCCGAAGACCAAGCGCTTCGTGGTCAGCATCGTGCGGGACAAGATCGATCTCGAAGAACAAGCGGCAAAGCTCAGCTTCGAAACCACCGAGATCAATGGCAAGGAACAAAAGCTTGCGATCATCGACCTGCCCTCTTTCTACGGCGGTCGCGACCCCACGCAGCGCAAGAGTTCGACCGACTTGAGAAACCTGCTCCGCGAGGCCAATAAGGCCGGCGCGGTTGGCCTCTTGCTTGACCTGTCACGCAATGGCGGTGGCCTACTCGACACAGCGCGCGACATCGCGGGCTTCTTTATTCGTGAAGGCGGGGTTGTCGCAGTAAAGGACGAATACGGCAACGTGCAGCACATGCGCGATGACGATCCGAAGATTCTCTTCGACGGCCCCATGGTGGTCCTGACCTCGCGCATTAGCGCATCGGCCTCAGAGATCGTCGCGGGAGCCATGAAGGACTACCACCGAGCCGTCCTCGTGGGCGACGACCACACCTTCGGCAAGGGCACCGTTCAGACATTGGTCCCCCTCCCCCCCGGACTCGGCGCACTGAAAGTCACCACCGCATTATTTTTCCGACCCGGTGGCGCATCGACCCAGCACTCAGGCGTTGCGTCGGACATCATCCTGCCGTCGCCGTTTAGCACCGACGACTTCGGCGAGTCGAGCCAGACCTACGCACTCGAACGAGCCGAGATCGAGCCCTTCATCGACCACGCCGCGAATCGCAGCGAGAGCACCAGTGAGCCGGGGAATTTTTACAACCCGGTAAACCCGCAGATCGTGCAGCAGCTTGCGAAGCTCTCAGCCGAACGCGTTGCGGCGAGCGAAGAGTTCGCAGAGATCACGAGCAAGCTCTTGGAATCACGAGAACGTGCCGGCATCATCCGCCTCTCCGAGATCATCAAAGAGAACGAAGAAGCGGAAGCCGAGGATAAAGAAGGCGAAGAAGACGCCAAGGGCGAAGCCGGCAGCGACAGCACGAGCACCGGAGAAAGCAAGGACGAAAAGGAGGACAAGCCGACCATTCAACGAGTCGAAGCCCTCAAGATCCTTGCGGACTACGTGCGTCTCTCCGACTCAAGCGACACCGAAACACTTACCGCCGATGTGCACAGCGCGTCTCAGGGCGATCTCTAGCGTAAGCCCGAAGCCGCCTGACTTCTTCGGGCAAGACCGTCGGTTGGCCTCTCACCCCGAGCCACGATCAACGCCGAGTTCGCATAGGCCCAAGGCTTCTAGCCCCGCCTACTCTGTTTCTTTGGCGCGCGAGTCTAAGTAGTCGCGAATCGTGGTGAGCAAGTGCGGGAGGGTGACCCGCCCCTCCACCACCAGGCTCGCCCCCACATCCAGACAGCAATGAAACCGCTGCAGGGTGAGAAGGTGGTCGACCTGCTCAGCGGTCACGATCTTCAAGCTGATACCGATCTCACCAAAGAGACGGTTGTCGCTCGATTGCCGCGTGATGATCTCGTCAACTTGATCAAACGAGAATAGGCCCAATCGCAAACCGATCGAGCCTAGGGTATTGCCGCTGCCCGCCCACTCACTTTGAGGAGGGATCTCGTCTGCGGACAGATCGAGTTGACCCATCAAGAACTCAATAAAATCGTTCGTCGTGTTTTCATCCATAACCTCTGTTCTTTCGGACAAACCATCCATCAAGAAAAACATCGAGAAGATTGCAATCGAGAAGACGTGCGAGACTTACAGAAGTCGCGTCTCGCCCTCATGCGATCGGTTCAATTTGTCGAAAGCAACGGAAGACAATCTCGACGCGCTGGACAATGCGTACACCGCGCGGAGCGAGAAGCAACCCGGAGAACGATGGGCGACAAACTCGAGCAATACCTCGAAGCAACTGCAGATGACCTCCCGGTGATGCCGTCCATCGCCCGCTCGATCATTCGCGCCGTGGATGACAAAGGCACTTCGATTACCGAGATTAAAGATCTCGTCGAGCAAGACTCCGCGATCGCCGTAAAGTTGCTGAAAATGGCGAATTCGGCGCTCTATGGTTTCCCGAGCGAGATCAACAACATCGCACATTCGATTTCATTGCTGGGAACGCGAACCGTTCGCAACCTAGTTCTCGCGGTGTCGCTAAAGAAAACATTTCGCCGCTTTGGCTTGATGGAGCAACTCTTGTGGCAACACTCAACATTGTCAGGGCCGGTCGCCGCACAGCTATCTTTCTTGCCACAGATTCGCGTCGACGCGGACCAGGCCTTTACCGCAGGGCTGCTGCATCACATTGGCAAGACAGCACTGGCCAACAGCCACCACGCCGAATACGAACAAGTGATCCAGCGCGTCTACAATGAAAAAGTGGGCTTCGTGGAGGTCGAGACGGAACAATTCGGCTTCGATCACACGATGCTTGGCGGAGCCATTGCCGTCCGCTGGAACCTTCCCGACTCACTCGTCTCGGTGATCTCGAATCATCACAACTCCGGCACCCTGGCCTCGGAACCGGAAGACATCGCTCGTTTGACGGCACTGACCACCGTTACCAGCGCATGCCTCACCAGGCTTGGCGTGGGCCGTTCTGAGCCTATTGAAGGCCTCGACCCCACGGAGCTACCGGCCTGGCACTATCTCGATCTGACCGAAAATGACCTCGAGGGAGTGCTCGACATCTGCACGAACCAGATCAAGATTGCGCAAGAGCTGGTGACCTGAGCAACGGCCCTCTTTACTTCCCCGATCCCCTCGGTTTCTTGACCCGACCGAAGAGTGCGAGCTACCGTATTCCGTCATGTCATTGAACATCTACGGCGACAACTCAGCGGACATCATTGGACAAATGCGGACGGCAATCGAGGCGGCGGTCGAGTGCCGCGAGCTTGAGATTGAATCCGGCAGCCCCGGCCACTTTGCGATTCGCGTCGTGGCCGATGCCTTTTCCGAGCTAAACCGCATCAAGCAGCAACAGCTCATCTACGGCGCAATCGCGCCCCTGATGCAGGGTGACAGCGCCCCCGTCCACGCCATTGATCGGCTCGAGTGCATCAAGCCCTAGC
>JBLHOB010000151.1:0-6931 GCA_047619425.1 Myxococcota bacterium | reverse complement strand
CCGCTTCCTTCACAGTGAGCAGGTCGGCGAAGCTCGCCATGCCCTTGGTTGCCCTAGTCCCCCCAAGCACGATGCCAATCCAGTCGGCGTGCACCTCGCGACTTGCGAATCGCAAATCGGGCAAAATTCCCAACGAGACAGCGTCAGCCCCATGGCAGCGAAGACAGTTTTCACCATAGAGTTCGCGCCCCCGCACAACGGCCTCAGGACTCGCGTCGATCTTCTCGACAACGACGCTGCCCTCTGACTTGATCGAGGAGGCGGGGAGAGCAGCAGTGCCGCCAACCTTGAAGGCAAACACTCGCCCCGCATTGCCGCTGTTGGTCTTGACAAAATTCAACCCGAGAGAGCCGCCGAATCCAGCGAGCACCGCGACGTATTGTTCGCCGTCAACGCGGTACGTCACCGGCGCGGCCATGATCCCTAGCCCAGTATCGAGCTGCCAAAGCCTTGCACCGGTGTCGGAGTCGTACGCCCCAAACACTCCGTTCGATTCGCCTTGAAACACGAGGCCGCTTGCTGTCGAGAGCACACCCGCAGCTGAAATGTGATCGCGCTTCACCTCCCAGCGCTTCTCCTGAGCAATCGGGTCCCACGCGACTAACCGACTCGGCGAACAATAACTATCGGCGAGTGGTGTGATGCCCTCCGAAAGCGCCGCGAGCTCGCCCCAATCTTCGCCTGTGTTGTAGCCGCCCTTTTTGAACTTAAACGATGGGTTCGGCAGAAACATGTGGGATAGTTCGAACGTCGACATGTAGACGAGCGAACGCGCAGGATCGAAACTCATCGGATGCCAGCTGTGCGCCCCCATCACTGCGGGGGTGACGATCTTTGCCTCCTTGCTCCAGTTGGCCTCTTCGCGTTGTACGGGCCTACCGGTTTTCAAGTTGACGTGCGTTGCCCAGCTCACGGGGACATAGGGCTCGGCCGAAAGCAACTCGCCCGTTGCACGATCGAGCACATAGAAGAAACCGTTCTTCGGCGCTTGAAGGAGAACCTTGCGCGGCACGCCCTGCCATTCGATGTCGGCAAGGATCATGTGCTGAGTCGCGGTGTAGTCCCAGCGCTCTTCTGGCGTCGTCTGATAGTGCCAGACCAACTCGCCCGTCTCCGGGCGCAGCGCCAGGATCGATGCAAGATAAAGATTGTCTCCGCCGCCGGGGCTGCGTATGTCGACGTCGTATACCGAGCTATTGCCCGTGCCGACGTAGAGCAGATCGAGGGCGGGGTCGTAGGCCATCGAATCCCACGCGGTGCCACCGAGGCCCGACTCCCAAAGCGAGTCTTCCGACCAGGTAGCCGCTGCTGCAACCAACTCTTTGTGTTCGTGTGGACCGTGTTTGCTGGCGGGTACCGTATAGAAGCGCCAACGCAGCTCACCGGTCGCTGCGTCGTAGGCGCCGAAATAGCCGCGAGCGCCCAAGTCGGCCCCGCCGTTGCCGATGATGACCAGGTCTTTCACAACGCGAGGTGCACCGGTGATCGTATGCTGCGAATCCTTCTTGATCGTCAACACGTCCCAAATCGGCGTGCCCGTTGCCGCATCAAGTGCGATCAAACGCCCGTCGAGGGTGCCGACGTAGACACGTCCCTTCCACACCGCCACACCCCGGTTGACGACGTCACAACACGCGTCGCGCCCCTTCTGCCCCGGCACCTTCGGATCGAAGCGCCACAGCTCGCGGCCGGTCTTTGCGTCGAGGGCAAAGACCACGCTCCACGTGCTGGTCGCGTACATCACGCCGTCCACCACGATGGGTGTGCTCTCAAGTCCGCGATGCGACCTCGTGTCGTAACTCCAAGCGAGACCGAGTTCGGCGACATTCCCCGGGTTGATCTCGGTGAGAGGACTGTGGCGATCTTCGGCGTAGGTCCGGCCGTGAGCTAGCCAATTGTCACGATCGGACCCCGACTCGGGCTTTGCAGTGAGCGCCGCGCCAACGATTCTGTCCGCATCGACACGGCCGGCCACCACCGAATCGGCTGCCTTAGCCGAGAGGCTTACACAGGCGATCAGCATCACCCAAGCAGCGATCTCAAAACTTTGCAATCTCAACTGGAGGGTGCCTCGGCCGATTCGCCTGCTCGAGTCCACGCGGCCATTGCAAGAATGAAGGCCATGACCAACTCCGGCACGATAAAGCCCGTGCCCAAAGGCGCGTTCCCCATGAGAAAGGCAAGCGTGCGTCCGATCGCAGCCATCCCGACCAACAGCGCTGCCGCGTTCAACCATGTTGTTTGCCCGTGTCGTTGCCCGAGACCAATCATCACCCCGAGCGCGAGAAAGAACGCGCTCATGTCGCCGATCTGGGTACTCGCCCCCATTCCGGCAAGCAGTGTCATGCTTAGCTCGCCGGCTGCGCCAGCAGGATCAATGTGCCAGTTCACGCCCGTAGCAAACATCGCAACACCAACCAGCACCGATAACACTCGAAAAGCCATGATCATTAATTCGTCTCCTTGGTAAAAGTTGCGCCCAGCCTCGATCGGACCTCGGCGCACTGCAGGCAGAGCTTGGCGCTAAACGCACTCCTGCTCAACGAGCTCAAGTGCACGCCCCAACGTATTGAGCTTGTCGTCCGTGCTCTGCGCCATCGGGTGGAGCATCAAGTCCGTAATCCCCGCTTCGTGATATTTCTTCAGCCGCGAACGCACATGAGCCTCGTCCCCGATGATCATGGTCTTTTCAACCATCGCATCGGGCACCGCGGCGATCGCGTCTTCCCGTCGTTTTTCAAGCCACAGGTTCCGCACCTCGGTGCAAGCATCCTGAAAGCCGCCGCGTGCATAGGCATCATTATAAAAGTTCATCGTAGGCGAGCCCATCGCCGACAACTGAAAAGCAAGTTGGGCCTTGGCAAACGGGTAGAGTTTTTCGGGATCGTCGGTAATCGCGATTGTCGCATCCACGCACAACGTCAAGTCGTCGAGGCTGCGCCCTGCACTCTCCGCGCCGCGGCGCAAATACTCGAGATGGGCTTCGGGTTGTTCGGGGACAAACGATGTGCCGAGCCAACCGTTCGCGATCGCGCCGGTCATTTCGAGGGCACGCGGTGCGAGCGTTGCGAGATAGATAGGGATGTCTGCGGGTGGCTGAGCCAGCTTCAACGCTTTGCCGAGACCTCCCTTTCGTGGCAGCGGAAAGGCGCTGCCGTCGTACTCAAGCTTCTCTCCACGCAGCGCAAGTTGAATGATCTCGACGGTTTCCCGCATGCGAGTCAGTGGGCGATCGAAGGGTTGTCCGTGCAGTCCTTCAACGACTTGAGGGCCGGAGTTGCCAAGGCCGAGCAAGAAGCGACCGTTGCTTGCCGTGTCCATCGCGAGGGCTGTCATCGCAGTCGAGGCCGGCGTGCGTGCGCACACCTGCATGATCCCGGTGCCGAGTTTTATTTTGGTTGTGCGCGCAGCGAGATAGGCGAGTGGAACAATCGCATCCATCCCCCAAGCTTCGGCGCTCCACGCTTGATCAACGCCCAACTTCTCTGCTTCAACCGCGAGCTCAAGCATCGCGTCAAAGTGGTCGCGTCCCCCGGATGTCGGACCGCCAATTCGGATTGCGATTTTCATATTTATCCCTTTTCCTGTTGCATTGCGTGGCAACGACTCGTGGTTGCGGGCCTCGTCCGCAGTGCTTCGTTGCCCCGACGCTGTGGCGTATCGAATTCGGAGATGATTCCACCAATCGCGGGGCTGTCGAGCGGCGCCGTGAAAGTAGCAATCGATTGTCGATCGGCATCCACGTGACAAACTCCGTCCCCCCACCCCGCCAAGCTCGCAGGTTGTGGCCCGTTGGGAGAAACACGGTGACGTTTCGCATTCTTCGCGCCATGGTACGTTGCGCCTTGCGCCTGAGCACGAAACCATTCCCTACTTCTAGGGCAGCAGAACATCATGCAGGGGCGACGAATTCGAGAGCGCCCTCGACAGCCCAGACCTGATACGGTTTCGCGTCTCGGTGTAAACCTTTCGAGCAGAACTCCATGACAATGAATGAGGGAACAACGGATGTCCATCACAAGCAATCTCTTCGACCTCTCCGGCAAAGTGGCCGTCATCACAGGCTCATCGAAAGGCATTGGCAAGTCGATCGCTGCCGAACTTGCCGCAGCCGGAGCGAAGGTCGTGATCTCGAGCCGAAAGGCCGAACCTTGCAAGGCAGTCGCCGCGGAAATCAACGCGGCCTGTGAGGGGGCTACTGGAGAAGCGGTCTCGATCCCGGCCAACATCGGCGACAAGGCTGCACTGCAGGCTCTGGTGGACCAGACGCGAGAGAAGTGGGGAAAGATCGACATTTTGGTTTGCAATGCCGCGATCAATCCCTACTACGGCCCCTCCAGCAGCATTCCCGACGACGCGTTTGACAAGATCATGTCGTCGAACATCAAGAGCAACCATTGGCTCTGCAACATGGTCATCCCCGAAATGACCGAGCGCAACGACGGCTCCATCATCATCGTTTCGAGCGCCGGTGGCTTGCGGGCCAGTACCGTGATCGGCGCATACGCAATCTCGAAGGCCGCAGACATGCAGCTCGTACGAAATCTCGCCGCCGAAGTCGGCCCGAGCAACGTGCGCGTCAACGCGATTGCACCCGGATTGATCCGCACCGACTTCGCTCGTGCGCTTTGGGAGAACCCAAAAACCCTAAAGAGCGTTACGGCAACAACTCCCCTGCGACGCATTGGCGAACCGGAAGAGCTGGGTGGCGTAGCCGTCTTTCTCGCATCGCGCGCGGGCACCTATGTAACGGGCCAAACCATCGTCGTCGATGGCGGCATGACGATCGTCTGATCGCACGGCACGCACTCCATTAGAGACTTGGCCGCGGCCTCAAGTCTGAAGCGAATTGCGCGCGCGTTTGGCAAATGCTTCCGCCGCGTCTTTGTCCTGGATAATCGATGGCGATTTGACGGGCACCTCACAGCCGCGTCGGCATGCGGGGCGTTCCTTCATCACGTCCAGCCAGCGACGCATATTGGGCAGTCCTTCGACGGACACTCCCGACCATTTATAGGTGCGCACCCAACACCAATTGGCGATGTCCGCGATCGAATAATCATCGCCGAGCCATTCACTCTCGCCGAGTCTGCGATCGAGCACTTCAAACAAACGCCGCGATTCATTCTGATAGCGATCGATTGCTGGCTGGATTTTTTCGGGGAAGTAGCGAAAGAAGACATTCGCCTGGCCCATCATCGGGCCGACGCCTCCCATTTGAAACATCAACCACTCCATCACGCGCGCGCGCGGGCCCGCTGCCGTCGGCAGTAGTCGCCCCGTCTTCTCGGCGAGGTAGACCATGATCGCCCCGGTTTCGAATACAGCGAGATCGTCTTCGTCGCGGTCGACAATTACCGGGATTCGGCCGTTCGGATTCAGTGCCAGAAACCACTCTTCCTTTTGGACGTTCTTCGCAAGGTCGACCAATTTCGCTTCGTAGGGAAGCTCAAGTTCCTCGAGGGTCACGGAGGCTTTCCATCCGTTTGGCGTCGGTGCGGTATAAAGGTCGATCATCGGCGTGCTCCTCGCAGTTGTTGAACAGTCGAACTCGCCGCAGAAGCTTGGCATACTCGCGAGCTATTGGCACTTCGAGTGCCACCACTCATGAACGCATCGGTCTAAGGACATTCGCAATGGAAATCGAAGGCAAGATCATCGTAGTCACCGGCGCCGCCAGCGGGATCGGCAAAGCCCTTGCCGCGCGATTCAAAGCCGAGGGCGCACAACAGATCGTCGCGGTGGACTTGAATGAAAGCGGTGCTGCGGCGACTGCGGATGAACTCGGGTGCGTTTCGATGGGCGCGGACGTATCGATCGAAGACAACATTGCAAACGTGATTGAAAAGACCGAAGCCGAAGTCGGTGCGATCGACCTCTTCTGCTCGAACGCAGGGATCGCGATGGGCCCCGATCTTTCGTCGCCCAACGACGAATGGCACAAAAGCTGGAATGTCAACGTGATGCCCCATGTCTATGCTGCGCGGCATCTCGTACCGCGCATGGTCGCGCGCGGAGGTGGCTACTTCCTCAACACCGCGTCTGCAGCCGGCCTACTCAATCAAATTGGTGGTGCTGCCTACGGTGTTACAAAGCACGCCTCGGTCGGCTTCGGCGAGTGGCTTGCCATGACCCACGGCCACGAGGGAATTAAAGTCTCCATGCTATGCCCACAGGCAGTGAACACGCCGTTGATTGGAGACAACCCCAGCACGCAGTCCGCAGCGGTCGATGGCATCATGGAGCCCGAAGAACTCGCAGAAACCGTGATCACCGGGCTGCGCGACGAAAGCTTCTTGATTCTCCCCCATCCAGAAGTCCTAGACTACATGCGTCGCAAGACCGCAGACTACGATCGCTGGATCAGTGGCATGAGTCGACTGCACCAACGCATCGCCGGTCTTAACTAGGCGCTCGAGCAGCACTCTCGCCGCTCCCGTTAGAGTGACGGCACACCCGGACGCTGTCGGTTCCGCGTTGCCAACGTGACGAGAGCCCGCGCAACCACAATGTCCGCCAAGAACGCCAGGATGATCGCAATCGCAGTGGCCCCGCCAAACAATTGCAGATTGGGCATGGTCGCAAACAAGAAAACACTGAACGCGAGCGACAGCACGATGGACGTCGTCAAAAGCGCCTGTCCCGTAGTCTCGAGCGTGATCGCAGTATGGCGGCCACCGTCACCGACAATCAGACGTTGATAAAATGGCGTGGTCAAGAGGCGCGCTTTGAGTGCTTGTACTTAGGCTTAGGCTTCGGCTTCGGCTTCGGCTTCGGACTGCGGCCAATCTTCGAGCAGGTCGTCAACGATGCGCTCATCGCCCTCGCCCCGGGTGGAGCGAACGTTGATAAGGCTCGTCACTTCTTCGATGTATGGGATCTCATCTTCGAGCGCTTCGTGAAGACCTTTGAGCCAAGACAGGTACTCAAG
>JBLHOB010000150.1:0-6951 GCA_047619425.1 Myxococcota bacterium | reverse complement strand
CTCTCGTTCGACACGAAGTGCCTCGTCGTATGACCCGCCCAGAGTGTAGATCAAGGCGCTCGTTTCAAGTGCTCGTCCGTGCTCTTCGGCGACGGCGCTCTCCGCATAGGCGAGATCGGCTGCCTGCGTCGTCGTCATCAACCCATGCCGCAGGGCCCACTCTGGGTTTTGCTCGATCACAGCCGCAGTCGAGAAGCCGCGCCTGCGATCAAAGGGCACACCCGCCTGCGCGTAGTAGCGCACAATATTCTCGAGATTGCCCTGATTGCGCGGAACGTCTCGCAAATAGATCGCATGACGCAGCGACCGCGACACTGGCAGCCAACCCGGCACGCCGTCGAGATGCCCTGTCGTGCTCTCTCCCGCTTTGGACACGAGCCCAATCGGCATCCCAACGCCGAAGAAGAAGTCGACGCCGCGGCGATCGAGAATGCCGAGGTAGCTTCGCTTGCCACCGAGTTCACGCATGCGACTGACCCGCGAGTAGTCTGTCATCACATCGGGTGGGTAGTGCTCCGTGCGGCTATCGATAAATGTCTGCATCTTTGGCGAGAGCCAATAGCCGAGAAACCCTCCCATCCCATAGCTGTTGAACAGCTTACCCGTCGCACCGGACGCCTGCAGAAACTCGACACCCTCGACGTAGAATTTCCGCGAGAGATAGGGAGCTTCAACGTACGCCGAGAATGCTTGCGGCAAGCGGCTGGCTGTCGTCGAGTAGCCACTTGCGCGGTAAAACTGAACCGAAATCGCAAGCGTCAACAACGCGAGCGCCCATGAGATGATGTCTCGGGAATCACGACGCCAGTCAACCCGCGACAGGGCACGTGCCACGAACAACGCGGGGAAGAAGGCCATCCACAAAAAACGAACCGAAACCGCGATCGCGACAATGGATGCGAGTCCCAGCCCCAGCAGCACAGGGTCAAACGTCTCAAGCGCGCGCTTGCTGCGGCGGAGCACGGCGATCACGCCTGCGACACACGCCAATGCGAATGAGACAATCACCCCGTTCATCACGCCCCACATAAGGGGACTCACCGAGCCGGGGTTATTCGTGCGCACGAAGGGGTCGAAGTGGGTCCACTCGTCTTTCACCGCCCAAATTGCCGTGTCGCGCGAAGACGACAAGAAGGTGAGATGCTGCTCGATGCCCCGCGGATTGACGAGTGATATGACGATCGAAGCGACGAACGCGACCGCGAGTACGAGTGCGATGCGGCGCGTTGCCCGGGTTGCATGTGCGCTGTCGTCCAGCAGCCACCATTCACAAACCGCACGCACTGCGAGCCCGAGGAGAGCCGCAATCAGCAGCAGCGGCGCAAACGCGAATAGGGAGTGCGCATTGGCCCAGACGAACACCATGGCGACAAAGAACAAAAGCTCACGCCGAGTTGGGGGACGATGCCGCGCAAGCAGCAAGCGATAAATCGCAAGCGTGGCGGGGATACTTACGAGATCTGGCCGGACCTGAAAAAACCGCGTCCAGCCGAGCACGGCGAGTACGACAACAACCAAGCACGCGGCTACCGGTGTCGCACCGGCGCGGCGCGCAATCGCGAAGCCCAGCCACAAGGTGGCGCCGACCGCCAGTGCGTGGGCGACCCGCACGCCGTAGAAACCGAAGCTCTGTTCGATGCCAAAGAGAAAGACCCCAAACAGCCACTCGTGTTGAATGGGTGCGTCGGGAAGTGCGGTGTGAAGCATGGGGTCGGCCGCAGGCCAAAGCCCTTCGAGCCAATAGACTTCACCCATTTTCAAGTGAAACCAGAAATCGTTGGTGAAGGTCGGAGCGGCCGCAAGGTGGAGCGAAAGCGCAAACGCAATCGCAAGGCCAAAAGCGGCGATCACCACCGTCGCGACTGGGACGCCACCCGCTCCCACTGCTTCGTCGCCCGCCGCCGGCGTCATCTGTGCCTCGATCCCCACTTGCTATCAGTTGGCGATTGTCACTCGAAGAATAGCGCTCGCCTCGTTACAGCCATCGCATACCGATCAACCGATACCCGCGTGCGGCCGAAAGGGTAGCGGACGAGGGCTTGCACACGGAGCGCCCTCCTCAGCAACCGGCAAGCCCCAACAACGGATACGCAACCACAATGCGGGCCCACTGCAACACTCGAAGAGTCTGGTCACGTGTGCGCGCAACCGCAATAACCACCGCACGAGACGGGCTGCAAATCGTGTACACGAGCTACCGGAAGCACTAAACTAACGCCTCCTTCAGGAGCCCTGCATGTCTCGCGTAATCGTCATCGTGCCGACCTATAACGAGGTGGAAAACCTCGCTCTCATTGTCACAGAGATTCTCGCCCAAGATTCTCGCATCGAGGTTCTTGTTGTCGATGACAACTCTCCCGATGGCACTGGCAAGGTTGCAGACGAACTCGGCGAGCAAACCGGCCGGGTTCACGCGCTGCACCGCCCCGAAAAACTGGGCCTGGGTGCCGCCTATCGCGCGGGCCTCACTGAAGCACTACGTCTCGACGCCGACATCGTGATCCAGATGGACGCTGACTTCTCTCATCCGCCGGCGACCATCAAAGAGATGCTTACCGAGATCGAAGATCACGACATCGTCACGGGCTCGCGCTATGTCAACGGCATTACCGTCGTGAACTGGCCCATCGAGCGCATCTTGATCAGCCACTTCGCCAATGTCTACGCCCGTTTCGTAACCGGGCTTTCGACCACCGACGCAACGGGCGGCTTCCGCTGCATCCGCCGCGAGCTCCTCGAACAGATCGGCTTCGAGCGCATTCGCTCAGACGGATACGCTTTTCAGATCGAGATGAACTATCGGTTTGACAAGTACGGCGCCCGCATCAAAGAACTTCCCTTCTTTTTCGTCGATCGCACCCGAGGCGAATCCAAGCTGAGCTTGAGTATTGCCTTTGAAGCACTCTGGATGGTGTGGTGGCTGCGCATCGCCGATGCCCTTGGACGTATTTAAGGTTTCGCGCGCATGAGGTCGTCCCGCATCCTCGTTCTCAATGAGCGCGATCTCGCTCATCCCAAGGCGGGTGGGGCCGAGATCCACGTCGCAGAGATCTTCCGTCGGCTCGCTGCCCTCGGCCACGAAGTAACGCTTGCCGCCTCGAGCTTCAAAGGTTGCAAAGCCGAAGACACAATCGACGGCATGCGGGTCTGGCGACTCGGTGGCATCCCCATCTACTACCCCCGCGTCGCGTACACGACCGCACGCGAAACCCGCCGCGGCAATTTCGATGTCGTAGTCGAGTGCCTGAACAAGGTGCCCTTCTACTCGCCCGTTTACTCCTCGGTCCCCGTGCTCGCGATCTGCCATCACCTGTTCGGCGAAGTCGCCTTTCAGCAAGTGCCATGGCCGGTCGCCGCGACCGTTTGGGCAGCAGAGCGCTTTATTCCACCGCTGTATAAGAAGCCCAATTTTGTTGCGATCTCCGAGAGCAGCCGTACAGACCTCATCCACCGCGGCATCGACGCAGACCGGGTTCGCGTCAGTCACTGTGGCATTGAACCTACCGAGGTAGAGGTCAATGTCGACACCCCGCGCTCGATGCGAGTCGCCTATGTCGGACGTCTCGAGACGTACAAGAACGTAGACATCATGCTCCGCGCATGTGCCGAACTGACCGGCCGCTTTCCGGAACTCGAGATCGTTGTCATCGGACGCGGCGTCGCGCGCGACTCGCTTGAAAGCCTCGCACGCGAATTGGGCATTGCCGATCGCACGCGCTTCACCGGTTTCGTGAGCAATCTCGAGCGTGACGAGCTCCTCGCCGCGACGCGTGTTTGTGTCTGTCCTTCTGAAAAAGAAGGCTGGGGGCTAACGATCATCGAAAGCAACGCCCTTGGTACACCAGTGGTTGCCACCGACGCCGACGGGTTGCGAGACTCGGTGCGAGATGGCGAAACGGGCTTTCTCGTAAAGAGCCGAGACGTTGTGAGTTTTCGCGCGCGCATCTCAGAGCTGCTCGAAGACGACGACCTTGCGATCCAAATGTCGAAGCGTGCCCTCGCGTGGTCAAAAACTTTTGACTGGGACACCTCGGCCAACGAAATGGCAAGCGCTATCGAAGATGCGCGGCAGGCCCCATAAATGTCAGTCGAGTTACGGTCGCAATGAGCACAAGCGAAGCCAAGGCGGGCACGAGCAAGCTGGTGAAGTGGGGCTTGCCGGCAGCGATTACGGTCGCGGCAATTTCCTATCTCGTTACCACCATCGACTTCCGAGCTGTGGCCGCGCACATCACGCCACGCGCCGCCTCGATTTTGCTTCCCGCTCTCATCGCTTTTGGCTTTGTCAGCCTCGCGATTGAAGCCATCACCCTGCGTCGCTTGCTCCACGCTTCGAGAAGCGACTTCACCTTCATGGTCGCCGCGCGTGTCAAAGCGGCGAGCTACCTGCTCGCGATCATCCATTACGCGCTCGGCGCAGCAACCTTGTCGGTACTGCTCGAGCGCCGTGCCGGAGTCGGCATGGCTCGCGCGGCGGGGTCGGTAATGATGATCATGATGTTTGATCTCGGCATGGTGCTGTCAATGGTTGCCGTCGGCGCAACGCTCGTTTCCGAGACCGAGGTTGAGCTGCAATTTGGCGTGATCACGGCACTCATCATCACCATCGTCGGTGGGCTCGCTTTACTTCGGGCGAAGTTCTCGCTCGGCCCCCTCGACCGCATCCGAGACCTTGAGATTTTCACCCCCGCAAGGACGGTCCCGACGCGCGATCTCGTCGAGTTGGCTCTGCTGCGCCTCGTCTTCGTGTTCTGCTTCGAGATGATGGGCTGGGCGGCGCTTCACGCATTCGAGATCGACGTGCCGCTGGGCGCGGTCCTGGTCAACTTTTCAGGGGTTGTGATGGTTTCGATGCTCCCGGCTGTTGCGGGCATTGGCCCAAGCCAGGTAGCCATGGTCGAATTCTTTCAGGCCTACGGTACGGCGGAAACGTTGTTGGCGTGTAGCATCTCGCTGGCGGCGGGGATGATTGCGATGCGGTCGTTAATCGGCGTGGCATTTGCCCGAGAGTTTAGTCGCGAAGCCTACGCGGCAACGCGAAACGAGAATGAGATGTCGGGAGAGAAATTGTGAGTCAAGTAGCCTTTACCGGTGAGCGATTGCACGCGGGAAGTTCTCTGTTTGGTGTCGACCTCGCGCGACATCGCGCACCGTACGTCTATGCCCTCGACTTTGCGCAAGGCGGACGCGTCCTCGACTTGGGTTGTGGTTCGGGCTACGGGACGGCAGAGCTCGCCGACTCGCTTCCGCGCATCGTGGCGCTCGACCGCATCCAACCCGACAGCAAGAACGGCCGAAACAACATCGACTGGGTGCGCGCCGACCTCCGCGGCAACCCACTCGCAACCGCCTCCTTTCATTTGATCGTCAGCTTCCAGGTCATCGAGCACCTCGAAGACCCCCACGTATACCTCGAATCCATCTCGCGACTGTTGGCACCGGGTGGGACCGCGATCATCACGACTCCCAACCTTTTGACCTCGGACAAGATCAATCCCTTTCACATTCATGAGTACGAATCGGGTGAGCTGCGCGATTGCCTTGCGCCCTACTTCGACGATGTCGTCATGAACGGCGTCGGGCTCAGCAACAACGTAAAGCCTTACTTCGATGCCCGACTGGAACGGATCGCAAAGATCATGCGCATCGACCCACTCGGGATTCGCAACCTGCTGCCCGCGTCACTCATCACTTGGCTCTTCGCCAAAGGCGCCTTGCTGGTACGGCGCGGTATTCAGGAAAGCGACGACGGGATGCCGGAAGCGACCCTCGACGACTTCCCCATCGCGCCGGCCGACCCGGAAGACATCGACCTTGTCGCAATCTGCCGCAAGAGCCCGCGGGCCGAAGGCTCTTAGGCCTACCAACCAGACAGTGGCGGCTCCTTCGCCCTGCCGAGCCGCACCCCAAGCGGGCCGCGATCAACGCTTAGTCGATAGAGCGTGCCTTCCCGCATCACTTCGAGAAGCACTGGCGCACCGGCCTCACCTTCGGATGTCGCCGACTTGAACTCACCGGCGTGGAAGATCCGTTCGTCTGCATAGCTCACGACGATGTCCTTGGCCTTGAGCCCTGCACGAGAAGCGGGCGACTCCACGAGGACTTGATTGATGACCACGCGGTTAAACTGCGAAGTCGCGTAGAGATAGGCGTCGTAGTCTTCTGTACCTAAATCGTCGCGTAGCTGTGTCGTCAGCTCTCGCAGTCGACTTTGATACTCCGCGCCGCGAAGCGTCCCGTCACGTTTACTCTCGTCTTGTAGATAAAGCTTGTCCATCTCGTAGCGTTGCCACTGCTGTTGGATGTCTTCAATTTCAGACGCCGAGAGTCCGGCGGCCACGAGGCTCACGCGATCAAACCACGGCTGCGCCTCGGTACCGGAGCCTGCCTGCGCTGCCGTAGCTTTCAAGCGATCGTTTACGATCGACTGTATCGGGAGGTGGGCGCGCGGGTCGCGGCTATTCATTGCCCCATTGCTCAGCCTCGAAACTTCACCTTCAAGACGATCCGCAACCTGCTGCACTTGCCGAAGCTCTGCGCGCAACCGCTCCAATTCGCGTTGTGTGTCATCTGCGCCGGTGGACTCGAGCTCAGGTTGAGGCGAAGCCACGAGAGTAGGCGTTGGGGCTTCCTCGCTTTGAAGTTCTCCGAGCCCAAACCCCAGCAACAACGAAATTGTCGCGACCGCCATCACACCCCCAAAGCGCAGGCTGCGAGATGCCGAAGGGCGTGAAGCCCGCAGGTTGGGAGAATCTTGATTCGACATACCGACAACAGTACGCAATCAACCGGCAGGCAACCAAGCTCTTCCCAACTAGACCACGAGCGGATTTTTTGTCCCTGCAACCCGATGTGGACGGCTAAGCTCTTGCGCGAAGGGGTCGACAACGCGTGGACGATGGCAGCACTGAAAGCAGCACCGAGCGCTGCACCGAAATTGTCGAGCAACGC
>JBLHOB010000149.1:0-6995 GCA_047619425.1 Myxococcota bacterium | reverse complement strand
CCGAGCTTCCGCTCGTGAACGAAGGCGATGCCCTCTTCCACATCGCAACCTTCGAGCGCCCAGCCGATGTCTCGGCTTCACTTGAGGACTTTCAAGATGAACTTGAGCTCCTCAACGAGTGAGCCAATTGTACGATGGTGATGAATTCGATGCGCGAGTCCGCAGTGCCCGCTGAACTCTCGAGCCGTATTGAAGCCGGCGACAGCGAGGGTTGCGCCGACTGGCTCGATCATGCCGAGCCGCGCGATGCGGTCTATACGCTCAGCCATCTCACCGATCGACAGCGTGAGAGTCTCCTCTCGCTTCTGAGTCCTGAAGATGCTGCGGACGTTTTCGACCAACTGCAAGAAGCACAGGCAGTCGATGCAATCGAACACCTTGAGGCGGGCGTCGCTGCTCGCATCATCGAGATCCTCCCAAGTGATGAGCAAGCCGACATCATCGGCGATCTCGAAAGCGAAGAAGCGGAGGCAATTCTCGAAGCGCTCAGCAACCATGACGCTGCGGATGTTCGGCGCTTGGTTTCGTACGATGAAACGGTCGCTGGCGGCCTGATGCAACTCGAGTTCTTGGCATTTCGCCGGCAATCGACGGTTCGCGAAGTACTCGACGACCTCGAGCGCAACGCCCTCGATTATGCGCGCTTTCAAGTTCAGTACACCTATGTCGTTGATGACCACAAGACACTTGAAGGCGTAGTGCCGGTCCGAGAGTTGCTGCTCGCACGTCGCACCGCAACCCTCGCCGACATCATGTTGGTAGACCCCGTGTCCGTTTCCGACACGGCGAGCCTCGACGAACTCACCGCGACTTTCCACGAGAAGCCCTACATTGGACTGCCGGTCGTAGATGCGGCTGGCCGACTCGTGGGAGTCGTAGAGCGCAGCGACGTTCAACTCGCGCAAACAGAGGACGTCGAAGAGCAGTTTCGCCAGAGCCAGGGCATTGTCGGCGGTGAGGAGCTTCGCTCGATGCCTCTCGTCACGCGCTCAAAGAGACGGCTGGCGTGGTTGAGCATCAACATCGCTCTCAACGTGATGGCAGCAAGCATCATCGCGATCCATCAAGAAACGCTGGAGTCGGTAATTGCACTCGCAGTTTTCCTGCCCATCATTTCGGATATGAGCGGCTGTTCGGGGAGTCAAGCGGTCGCTGTAAGCATCCGCGAGTTGACGTTGGGCGTCACGAGACCGCGAGACCTGTTTGTCGTTCTGTCAAAGGAGCTGTCTCTCGGTTTGATAAATGGGATCGCGCTCGGCGTTCTTATTGCGTTCGTTGCAATCGCCTGGAAGGGAAACCCCTATTTTGGAGCGGTGGTCGGAACGGCGTTGGCAGTAAACACGGTCGTCGCGGTAGCGATAGGCGGGTCTATCCCGTTGGTCCTCAAAGGAATGAACCTCGACCCCGCACTTGCATCAGGCCCCGTACTGACGACGGTCACCGATATGTGTGGGTTTCTGCTGGTGTTGTCGTTGGCAGCGGCCGCCATGCCGTATCTCGGAGGGATGTAGCAGCTGGTCGCTTGCCAGCGAGGCGGCCGCCCGCATGAGGACGAGCGATTCGGGGCTCGTCGTAACACCGCTAGCAGTAACACAACGCCGCTAAACCGACTCCCGTCTGCTTGCACATTGAGCTTCACTCATCCAACATTACTGCTCGCGAAAATCATCTAGATTATGAGGATTACATACCAATGGCCGACGACAACCCGCTCGACAAACGCCGCCAAGCGCTTGAGGAATCCTTTTTCCAAAAGCAGAACGCCCAACTTATTGCTGCGATCCGAGAGAAAAAGGCGCGCCAACAGTTGATCGATGAACTTGGAAAGGCGATGTCCCTAAACGACGAAGCCCTCCTTGGACAGCTCGTCGACACCGGCCTCCGCTCGCAGACCTGGCTCGCGATTTCGCTCGTCCCGCTGATCGAAGTGGCGTGGGCCGATCGCGAAATGGAACCTGCAGAACGCGAAGCCGTCCTAAAGGCGGCCGCCGAAGCGGGCACCGCCGATGGGAGCGAAGTGCGAGATGTTCTCAACTCCTGGCTCGACGAGCGGCCCGGCCCAAGCCTTCGAGAAGTATGGAAGAGCTATATCGCAACCGTTCTCATCGCCCTCGGTGACACCGAGCGGGAACTATTGCAAGAGATGACGCTTGGCTCCGCGCGCGAAGTCGCCAAGGCAGCGGGCGGAATTCTCGGATTCGGGAACAAGATCTCCGACGTAGAAGAAGAAGTCCTGAAGGATCTCGAGGCGGCATTCCAATAGCCAGCAAACCCGTGCGGGACGCCTGCCGCACCGCCTAAGACATCGAAAACATGCACGCCGTAGCGCGCTCCAACGATTCAGAGGTTTCCGAATCGCTGGAGCGCCATGACGCACTAGGGCTAGCCCTTGCCCCTGGTTTTCGTCTTGCCCGGCTTCGCGTTCTTCTCGATGAACTCGATAATCTTGCCAGCGATATCGAGACCTGTGGCGTTTTCGATTCCCTCTAGGCCCGGCGACGAATTGACTTCCATTACCACTGGGCCCCGGTTGGCTCTAAGAATGTCCACACCCGCAACATTTAGCCCCATTGCCTTAGCCGAACGGACTGCAGTCGAGCGTTCCTTGGCCGTGATCTTGACTTTCTCGGCCGTTCCGCCTCGATGGAGATTCGAGCGAAACTCGCCCTTGGCTCCCCTGCGAATCATCGAGCCGACAACTTTATCGCCAACCACGAGACATCGGATGTCCGTACCGGCCGACTCCTTGATGAACTCTTGAACCAGAAATTGCGCATCAAGACCGCGAAACGCTTCAATCACGCTCTCCGCAGCCTTCGCAGTTTCGCAAAGCACCACGCCAATTCCCTGAGTGCCCTGCACGAGCTTCACTACGAGGGGTGCGCCCCCGACGAGCTTGATCAAGTCTTTGGTGTACCTGGTGGAATGAGCGAACCCAGTCACAGGCATCCCAATTCCCTTTCTCGACAGGAGTTGCAGAGAGCGAAGCTTGTCTCGCGAACGATTGATCGCAACCGATTCGTTCAGGCAATAGACGCCCTGCATTTCGAATTGGCGCACGACGGCGGATCCGTATGTGGTTATCGACTGGCCGATTCTTGGAATCATGGCGTCGAAACCCAAAAGCTCTTTTCCCTTGTAGTGGATGTCCGGGTCGTCTTCGGCGATATCGACGTAGCATCGGGTCGGGTCAATCACTTGGACCTTATGCCCGGCCTTTTCACCTGCCTCCACGATCCGACGTGTGGAATAGAGCTCCGGGCCTCTCGATAGAATTCCGATCTTCATACTGCATGTCTCCTTGACCCCTGCAGGCCATTTCGCGCCATTTGATGTTGCCTACCAGCCTTCCACAAATGCTGGCAGAGGCAGCTTTCACACTGTGTTACTCGACTGTCCGTTGATTGGGAAATCACCGGGCTGACTCTGCGCCCGAACACCCCACCGGCTTCTATCCAAACTTCGGAGGAGCCAGCCTCTTGTAACGTCTGCTGAACTTCTTGTTCAAACTCAGCCGGGATACCAACATGGATTAGTCGCAGCGCCATGGGCGTCCTTGTTCAACCCATGGCCCATTCGATCTACCGCCCAGATTATATAGACGCACCCGCACTCGATCAGATCCCGCAAGCTCATCAATCTAATCTTGAGCTCAATCGCGAAAGTGTCGGTGACCTCGCCGATCTCATCAAGAGCTTCGTCGTGTTACTTTCCAATGGGGTTCTTGGACTTCCCCCGGCGGCCTGATCCGGTCATCCCAACAGCTCAATAATTTCCCGCGGTCCTCCCGCTTCTCCAAACATCCAGAAACAGTATTCCCTTCAGTCCTCTTTGCAGAATGACACCTCAATCGATCGGACATCGCCCAGCAGCCGATAGACCAAGGGGCGGCCAAGTGCTTCGCCCAGGCCTACCGTGCCATCGCCGCCCGCCTTGCACCACTTGTTCGTCGTAGCACGTGCTGCAGGCCTACACTCTCGTTGCATTCCCGAGCGGTCAGAATTGGACGGGCGCGAGATTTCGTCATTCAGGCTCGACTCAGTGGGCGCGAGACCTTCGGCGCTACGTTCAACGCACTTGAGCAGGCGCCAGCCCGTTCCAAGCACTTCTTATCATCGGACCGTAGTCCCGACCTTTGTCGAGACACGTCGATCAATAATCATGCGATTTGCAGCCTGGGTCTACGTTCCAGCGTCCATTGAACCGAAGTAGTTCTATACATGAAGGCAGTTAAACGACGTAAGGCACTCATCCGTCATGCCGACAGAATCCAATTGCGCTGTGCTTGAGACACGGCGACACATTTCGCGCGTGGTCTTGATCCTGCTGATCTTGGTTTCGCTTGCTTTGGCGAGCAACCGGATTCGCGTTTCGCATGAACCACTCCCCACACCGCGCGACGTCTCGATGGGCTTTGCGATTTCGAAGTACCCAGACTTCCCCGCGTACGAAGCGGAGTTGGTTCGCTTGAAATCTACATACCCGGATCAGTTCGAGTTCCAATCGGAAGGCACAAGCTACGACGGCAGCTTCCCTTTGACTTGGGTCACTGTCGGCAACCCCACGAAACCCGCGATCCTATTCGTCGGCGTGCTTCATGGCCGCAACGAATGGGCCGGCACACAGATGCTTTTGCAGTTTGCCGAAAAGCTCTTGGACCCACGCGACAATCAGCGCGATTTCAACCGCGCCTTCCTCGAGCGCTACTGCCTGGTCGCGATTCCAATGGCGAACCCATGGGGTTACTTCGCTTCTCCTGAGGGCATTCACCACAACCCTCACCCAGCTGACGTCAAAGGAATCGAGAGCGCCGACTGGCACGACATGACGCACTACGGCCGCTACATGGGTGTTGACCTGAACCGCAACTTTGACTGGAACTGGGACAAGCTCGACACCTACCCCTGGGTCGCCCGTAAGTTTTGGAATGGCAAAGACTACGGCATCGCCAGTCGCTACATGATGCCCTACTACCGCGATGCAGAGGGCAACGAGGTCTACTCGCCGGATGGTGAGCACAAAAACCGCATCCTCAAACCCGACCCCGGCGTGTATGACTACAAAGGGGAAGCTCCCTTCAGCGAACCCGAGACACAGCTCGTGCGCGATCTCGTGCTCAACCGCTACAACGTCATTGGCTTCGCGGACTGGCACACGATGAACCCGTGGCAGAACAAGAGCGCGACCTACGTTAGCGGGCACGAAGACACTCGTGCTCAGGCCTACACGTTTACAGAGCGTTCAATCGACCGGGTAAACAACCGCAATCCCGACAACCCGTCGCCTATGCCCAAGCCGCGCCGTATCGTGATCGAGGAGTACGCGAATAATGGCCCCTACGCGGCAAATTGGGCGCAGAACGCCGCGGGAATTCGAACATTCGGCTGGGAGACGGGTACCGCTCTCCCAGACAAAGTCTGGACCGACGCCTATATGGACATGTTCTACCATTCGATCCATTGGATGACGAGGACGAAGCCGACACCGCGGTAAATGTGTGCTCCTCTGGGACCGAGGCGCAATACGATCGGCCTACCTTTATTGCTCAAGGTGACGGGTCTCAGCAGTGCGCGTCGTTCGCAGGCAACGCTACGCTCCCTTGTCGAGTAGCAGCGGACGAAGTATCCGTATTGCGCTCGTCAGTCACGACGCAAGAGGAGTACGTCCGCAATGAGCGATGCAGTAGGTCGAATTCACACAATCTGGCGATTCCCGATCAAGTCCTTTCAAGGCGAATCCATTCAAAGTACTTCGCTGTCCGAAAGCGGTATCTTCGCCGATCGTGTCCTGGCACTTCGCAACTCGGAGACGGGCAAGATCGTCAGCGGAAAGCACGCCACACTCGGCGAGCACGTCCTCGCGTTCGAAGCGAGCTATGAGGCAGAGCCGCTGCACGGAAAGCCTCTTCCGACCATCAGCGCCCAAGTCGACGGCAAGCAAATTCAAGCAAGTGACCCCGCCTCATTTGCGGCCGCCTGCTCTGCCGCTCTCGACCATCCCGTTGAGCTCGTCGCCGCCGGCGCCAGTGACGAGGTCTACGAAAGCTACTGGCCGGAACTCGAAGACTTGCCCTTGTCGGGCGCGTCCCTCGACCTTCCCCTACCACTCGCCGAAGCGGGTTCCTTCGCCGACCTCGAGCCACTGCATATCCTCACCACGGCGAGCCTCGCGCATTTGAAAACCCTCGCCGCCGAAAGCTTGCTCGACGTCTCGCGTTTCCGACCCAGCCTCGTCATCGACACCGAAGATGCCACCGGCTTCCTTGAAAACGATTGGTCTGGCAAGACCGCAACGCTGGGCGGCGCGACGATCGAGTTCGGCGGCCCTGCCCCCCGCTGCATCATGACGACACGAGCGCAAGCTGGCCTTCCCCGCGACCCGAGCGTGCTCAAAACTCTGGTCAAACAGAACCGACGAGAGTTTATGGGCATGATGATGCCCTGCCTCGGCATCTACGCGAAGGTCACCAAGCCGGGAGAGATCCAAATTGGCGACGCGCTGACCTTTACGGACTAACCCAATCTTCGCTCACAGGGCACGTATTCGGATAAGTGTCCAACCGCGTTACTCAAAAGCGCCAGGCTGAGCCACGGTCTCGATATTCAATTGTCCTGCCAAACCCGCCGTGCGGTGAACGGCAATCTCTTGCCACTCCTTTGACGACGACATGCGCAATAGGTCCGCGCGCTTGGGATACATCGCGATCGCGACCTCGTCCCACAAGTCTTCGACCTGGCCGAGCGCCAAGAATGTTACGTCGCCTGCGAAGAAGCCTTTGCCGCCGAACGTCGCAAGCAGCTTCGCGACCTCTTTGGAGTAAAGCTGGTAGGCCTCGTAGCCCGACAAGTTCGTTTCCCGACCGTCCTCGTACTCTGCCTTCTCTTTAAACTTCAGAAGATTGATCATGTAGATCGGGCCGTCGGGTCCCTCCGCCATCATCTCTTTGATTCGTTCAGGACTCGTGGGCATCACTTCGTTGATAACTTCCATCTTCG
>JBLHOB010000148.1:0-7045 GCA_047619425.1 Myxococcota bacterium | reverse complement strand
GAGCCGTCGGGCGAAGTCGCAGCCGGGTTTGCGGCGTTTCGCGTTCACTGCACGCGTTGTCACAAGATCAACGATGAGGGGGGCGGCATTGGGCCAGAGCTCAATAGTCCCGTGAACCCATTTGACTATCGGGATCGCGATTGGTTGCGGGCGTGGTTGGACGATCCGGCGGCCATTGTTGCGAGCGCGCGCATGCCGGCATTGAACCGCGAGCTGCCCGATCGCGCGCGGGTAATGGACGAGATCCTCGCGTACCTTCAGGCCATGCAACAGCACAAGCTCGGGGCAGCGATCGAACCCCAAGCGGGGGGCACGGATTCAGATGGGGACCTTTGAAGCCTTCTATGCAAGCCCAGTGCAGCATCCCTGGTTGTTGTGGGCTGCCGCTGCAGCCGGGATCGCCTTTGTCCTTACGCGCAAACAGGTCGACGCGACCGTTGCACGCTACTGCGGCGCTCTCGCCGTGCTGTCCATACTTGATGCCTGGTTGAGCAGCAGTGCTATCTACGGGCTAGGTAGCCTCTCTGGCCTTGCCGCCAGTGTTGTGCCGTTGTTCTTCGTGTTGGCGGGGGACTACCGCTATTTGCTGGTCGCGATTTCGGGCAATACGAGCGGCGCGATTGCGCTGACACCGAAACGCTGGGCGATCGCGCTGGGCTTGACGGTGATCGTTCCGCTCACCACCCAGCTGATCTTGCGTTTGCTTCCCGGGAACTTCGATACGCCGCGCGTCATGTTCTTTATCTACGAAGTGTTGTTTGTGATTCTGACAATCAGCTTGCTACGTGGCAATGCGAACGTTCGCGAGGTGCCGTGGGTGGGGAAGGTCAGCCAATTCGTCATCGCGTATTACAGTCTTTGGGCTTTTGCGGACCTTGTGATCCTTACCACAGGCGCCGACATCGGATACGGCATCCGCGTAGTCCCTAATGTTCTTTACTACGGCGGGTTGATTGCGGCGATCGGGCACTATTCTCGTCAGTCGAGTCGTTCGTAAGCCCGGCAGACCACAGTCCATGCTCGCGAGACGTGCGACCTGTGTGCGACCTAGTCTTTGCAACCTCGAAGCTTGCCTTGCATGGCGACCGCACCGAGTGCCTCTAGCTTCTCGACATTCTTCTCCGGAATCGATGCAGGGTCGGGATAGTCGGCGATCGCCTTCGTGATACTTGCTTCGCGCAACAGGTGAAGCGTGGGGTAGGGCGATCGATTGGTGTAGTTCCCCACGTCGTCTTTGTCAGCGTCGGCAAAGCAATAGTCCGGGTGGAAACTCGCGATCTGAAATTCGCCTTCAAGGGAAAGGCCGACGAGGATGTCTTCGCACATTCCGAGAAACTCGTTGAAGGCTGCGAAGTCCGTCAACACGTTTGGATGCACGAGTAGGCTGCTGTCGTACGCCTCACCCTCGCGGGACTGAAGGAAAATCAGCTCGTCGATCAACACGCGACAAAGGCCATCAATACCGGTGGCAGCGCAGAGTGTGAGGCGCAGCCCGTCGGCCTTGATCGAGGCTCCCGCAAAAGGGCAAAGGCCCATGCCGACGACGATATCGTCGACCCACTTCAGCGTTTCGCGCAGTACGGGGTCGCTGCTCAACGGCCCATCATCGTTGCGCCGCCATCGACCACGATGGTTTGCGCAGTCGTCCAGGCGCCGGCTCGCGACGCCAGATAGACGGCTGCACCCGCAAGGTCTTCGGGGTTTCCCAACCTTCGCAGCGGCGTCTTGTCGATGCGCTCCTGGGCCATCTCGGGGTTCTGCCAGAGCGGTCCGGCGAAGTCGGTTTTGACCAGACCCGGAATGATCGCATTTGCGCGAATGCCATCGGGCCCGAACTCGACTGCAATGTTGCGAGCGAGCTGAACAATGCCGGCCTTTGAAATCGCGTAGGGCCCGAGCAAGGAGTTGCCTTGCAGGCCACCGACGGATCCGACCAGGATAATCGAGCCGCCCCCCTTGGCTCGCATGCCGGGGATGACGTGCTGACAAAGCTCCATCACGCCCTTGAGGTTGCCGTCCATGGTTGCCATGAAGTTTTCCGCGCTTGTGTCCATGAACGAACCGATGTGGCGGTTGATCGCTGCGTTCGGAACCAGGATGTCGACTGCGCCGAATGCCTCGCATGCCTTCGACGCGAGGGCACGCTGACTTTCAGAGTCACAAATGTCCGCTGCAATCCCGACCGCCGTTCCTCCGGCTGTGTTGATCGCAGTAGCGACTTCGTCGCACGTTGCTTGCGTTCGTCCAGAAATGACCACCCGCGCACCGTGATGAGCAAAGGCAGTCGCGATCGCGCGTCCGATCCCTTTGGTCGAGCCAGTGATGAGTGCGGTTTGTCCTGTTAGGTCGAAGAGGTTTTCGGTTTGCATTGCGCAAGTCTAGCGATCACGCCGCGAGAGTCTTGGGGGAAGCTCCTAGTCGCGCTCGCACACTGCAAGGAGCGGGGTCATCGTGCTCAGCGGGCCGATCGGTGCAAACTCAGGAGCATAGACGTCGGGCATTCCGAAGAGCTTCACATCGCTGTAGAACAAGCGCAGCACCCAGTAAAATTCGCCCGCGGTCCACTCTCGGACGTGTTGCTCATAGCCGGGAGACAGGTTGGCAAGGCTCTTTGCGTTGCGGGCTTTGTTCGGCGTTGTGATCAGTGCCCGGGGTGCGAGGGCCGACAATTCGGTGAGAAAGCTGGCGTAGTCGGCAACGTGTTCGACGACGTCGACGCTCACGGCCAGATCAAATTCACCATGCTCCGACAAGAGTTCGCCCATTGTGTCGCTGCAGTAGGAGATGTTGGGGTGCGCGCGATTCTCCTTGCACCATGCGACACAGTCGCGGTCAAATTCACTCGCAGTAAATTGAACGTCGCTGTCGCTTGCGGCGTGCCACTCGAAGGTGCCCGTGCCCGCGCCAATATTGACGACTCGCTTCGCTGTCCCGATCTGGCTCTTGAGAGCTTGATTGAGCGCCACCATGTTCGGCCACTCGAAGGGTTCCCCTCGCTCGATACGGGCAAGCTTTTCGGAGAAGTTTCGAGAGCCGACTTCGGGGTTTTCGACGTACTGGGACGAGGCGCTGGGAAAACTCCGAGCCAGCTCAAAGCCCAGGGGGCGCATGGCATGATTGAACGCGCGGATCGTATGTTGCTTTGCGGTCATCGAGCCAGCCCACGCAGTGAACTCGCCACGGAAAACACGTGCAGGGTCGGAACCAACGATTTATGGATCACTTTGGACATGCCATGATGTATCGGCGAGTTTGGGGCTAGGCCGTAGGCCGATATCGGGCCGGAAATCGTCACGCGCTTCGTCTAGGCTGGGACCACAAGCGGGGCGGGTGCCCCGCAAATCTTTCCAAGTCCGCGTCGCAGCTTTGTTTTGCTTGGGGCCGCGGAAACGTTCGTGAAATGTGGTGAGTCTCTGTGCAAATGTCCAATGGCAAAAGAGTCGCGTCTGCGCTTCGGATCCTGGTGCTGTTGGGCTGGGCCGCGTCCACTGTGGCCTGTCAAAACGTCGCCTTCTACGAGAAAGAGGCTCTCGCGCACGCGACAATGAAAGCCGAAGCCGACCGCGGCGAAACCCATTTTCGTCAAAAGGTTCAGTACTCGCGCGAGGCCGCAATCGGTGGGATTGGCGACACTGCGGGGGGTGGCTGCGGCTGCTATTAGCGCGCAGCAGAGTGGCTGAGAATCCCGACTCGGATTCGCAGTGGCATCCGCACTGGTTACTCGCGTTGCATTACTCCGGCGGCGTCGGGTCTGCGCCGTGCGCCGCGAGATGGTGCATCGAGAGTTGCGGATTCTTTTCGAGGGCCTGATTGATTTCGTAGATGCGGCGGTATCGAGTGTCCTTGATGGTCCACTTGCCGTCGACTTTGAGATAGCGATCCCAGTAGACCGCGGTGCCGCTCGTGAAGAAGTTGAAGTTCATCACCCACATGTTGTCGGCGAGATACCAGATGCCCGTGGCCTCTGTTTCGCTCAACATCTGAATCTCGGGGTGGTGCCCATTGTGATGCCCGATGGCCTGGTTGGTGAACGACGCGCTCACGGCCTTGAGGTATTCGTCTTTGCCCTGGAGCTTCCACTCATAGCTACCACCGATGAAATGCACGAGGACGTCGTCGTGAAATAAGTCGGCGATCTCTTCCCAGTTGGCGGTGTCGAGGCAGCGGAAGTAGGCGTGCTTCAATTGGCGAATGGCTTCGATGTCCATCAGTTGCTGAACGCCGCGACGCAGCTCTTCGAGCCCAACTTCCCCGTCTCCCAAGGACAGGGGAAGCCCTTCGGTAATGCCCATTTCGGCTTTGTTGAGTTGTCGCTTGGACTTTTCGACGAGAGGGGATGCATCACTCATGGCTGTGTCTCCAGGGCTGTTGGGTGGGTGGCGTTCGCGGCGTCAATCAACGAGCTCACAACAATACGCCGGTGGCCGGGTGGGCGAAAGTCGCGTTCCGACGCGGTGTGTTCTGTGCGATGGCGGGAGGTTCGGCGCTAGTGCATGCTCGCAGCAGCCCTATCGCCGAGACGAAACACGGGATCAAGAGGGAGCGAAGATGAAACTGCAGACCGCCGTAGGTGCCGTGATTGTTTTGAGCGCAGTGATGTTTTTTGGCCAAGCCTCGATTGCATCGGCAAAGACGACCTCGTCTTTCTGCACTGCTTTGGCTGATGTGAATGAGGGTGGCGTCGATACCAGCAAACTCGCCGAGCTCGAGGGGCATGCTCGCGTTGCGCAGGTCTTACTCGACGCCGCACCCAAGCCGATCCAAGCCGATCTGACTGTGCTGCGGGACACGTTTGCTGCTTGGGCCAATGCAGTGCGCGGCGACGTCTCGATGACCCAGACCTTTGCGCTTTTACGCGACCCGGAATTTGCCGGCGTGCAGGGGCGTATCGCTGATTTTATCGCCGAAGAGTGCGGTTTGCGTCTCGGCGACGGTCGTTACAACGTGGGCACCGATGCTTCGCGCGCGAGTCGCTGTGCGGGCTGGCCGAGCATCGGCAATCCGATGACCTTCAATCACTTCCCGAATTTACCCGACATTTCAGGGGGCAACTACTTCGCCCAGCGCTTCTGGTTGGGCCCCGCTTCGTATGCGCCGGAGGGGATGTTCGTCGGCGAGCCGGGAGGGCGCGTCAAAATTCACGGGCAATATCACCGTGCTCGTTATTTCGCCTATCACCCGAATGACGAAGACTTGAATAATCTGAAGACCTTGCGCGATGTCGATCTCGATCCCGACAAAGGCAGCGTGAACCCCTTTCGCGAGCTGCCAAAGGGCGATGCTCCCAACTACTACACGGCATGGCTCGATTTTGATCGTCCGCCCGAAGAGCCTGCGCCAAACACAAGTTACGTCGGTGCGCGCAAGGATGGCATCAAGCCGACGATCTGGGTGTGGAACATGTTGCGCCTCTACGCGTCGGATCTCGGCAACGGGCCCAACAGCGGCGGCGTACCCTTGCCCGCTGTGACGATCTACAACGCGAAGGGCGAAGTCACGCAACACTTTGATGAGTGCAAGCCCTTCGATGAGAGAGAAGAACATCCGGAGACCGACATCTTGTTTCCGTCGCTCCCCATCGCAGACCACCGAGCCGTCTCGCCTCCCGCGTGGAGCACGTCGTCAAACTTCAATAGTCCATCCGACACCCTTGCAAATGCAGACGTGCAATATCTGGCGACGTTCTTCAGCCATCGTCACGGCAATATCTTTGTTGTACGGGCACGCACGCTTACAACAGCCAACTCAAGAGCTGGGGAGCCGATCAGTAGCAAGGGCAAAGACATTCGCTTGTTTACGCTCTGCACCTACAACATCTGGTCGGGGAGCGCGCGGCATTGCATGCTCGACCAGGATCTGGCTCTCGACGATGCGGGCTTCTATACGCTGGTTGTGGCGGAGGAGGAACATCGCCCGAGCAACCTTGGGGCCGCCAAGGCTACGTGGATCGATTGGGGCCCCTACCTCGATGGTCAGCTCACTTATCGAATGCTGTACCGGGAGAACGACTTTATTAGCCGAATCGCATTTGCGCTCAATGGGGGCCACGCTCCCAGTGACGTCGCATCATACGTTCCAAAGGCCGTGCCGTGTGATCGCAAGCGCTTCGAGGCGGCGGGCTGGGAAGGCTGCTTCAAAGACGCTGGGCTCGACCCGGCCGCGTACCGCTAGCACCCGGAGAACAGTGCCTGCTGGGCTCGAATTGTGTTCGGAGAAGCTTGTGTCGTGCCCGATTGGCGAGCTCCATTGCTTGGCGGGCAACGCGAAGCTCGCACGACGCAAACTTAGATCGTAAAGTCTCTGACGTGGACACTGTATCTCGCCGAGTGGCATTGAGTGCCGGAGCCTTGTTATTGCTCTTCGGTTTTGCTGCGCTCTGCGCATCGCCCGATCGAGCGTCGGTTGGCCCAAAGCCCAACGTTGTCTTCATCCTGGCGGACGATCTCGGCTACAGCGACACCACCCTGTATGGCAACACATGGCTCTATGAGACTCCCAACATTCAGAAGTTGGCGGAGCGGGGCATGTTGTTTACGAATGCCTACTCGGCGAGTCCGCTGTGTAGTGCGACGCGCGCCAGTATTCTCACAGGGCAGGACCCGGGACGAATTGGGTTGACGGGTGCTGGAGCGCATCTTGAGCGCGAGGTCATGGCACCATTCTTTCGCAGTGAAGAGGAGAGGGCGAAGCGCCCGCGCACGCGACTCAAAAAAGCGATGGTCCCGGTGTCTGCGACTCGACTGCCACACGAGACACAAACCCTCGCCGAAGTGTTGTCTCGCGAGGGGTATGCGACGGGGCACGTTGGCAAATGGCACCTCGGACACGAACCGTACACGCCACTTGAGCACGGCTTCGAGAGCGATGTGCCGCACTGGCCAGGGCCAGGACCTCCGGGTTCGTATTTGGCGCCGTGGCAGTTTCCTGCCGAGCTTGCGTTTGAGTCCGCTACGGAAAATGAGCACATCGAAGATCGCATGGTGGATGAAGCCATCGCCTTCATGACGGCGCACAGGGACAAGCCCTTCCTACTCAACTACTGGGC
>JBLHOB010000147.1:0-7046 GCA_047619425.1 Myxococcota bacterium | reverse complement strand
GAGGGTGGCCAACACCGACACGAGTTCTGGGCGGAGTTGAAAGAGCCGGTACGCAGCCAGTGCGGTGAAGGCAGCCGTAGCAATACTCGCGTAACTCGCTGAGCGACTCGTGCGGTACAGGGTGCTCCAGGCCAGTAGGACGATCGACGCCACGACTGCGACGTGGGCCACGCGCAATCCGTAAAAGCCAAATAGGCTTTGGATGCCATGGAGCGAGAGGCTGGCGAGCCAGGCGGCGGGCGCCGGAGGGCCGATGGCGGTAAAGAGATTTGGGTCTGCGGAGAGCCACGGGCCGACGCTCGCATAGGCGCGTCCCATCGAGAGGTGCCACCAGGTGTCTTCCGTGAAGATCGGTTGGCCGACCGCGATGAGGGTCAAAGCCACGGTGACGAGGGTAGCCCCGTGAATGAGCGTCCCTGAAGACAGTTTGAGTGCGGCCCTGCTCTGGTTGGACGTGGTTACTGCCCTCGGCCAGTGTGAGTGCCTCGGCCAGTGAGTGCCTCGGCCAGTGAGTGCCTCGGCCAGTGATAGAGACCGACGGGGCGTCGGGACGCCCCGAGCTTATTTGCCCAAGTAGTGGAAGCGGATGCCCACCTTGAAGCGAAACATCCACGGGTCGACCTCGTGTTCCCACTTTGCGCGGTACGTATCTTCGAGGAGGCCATCTTCGCCCGGGCCGAGTGCGGATCCATCGGCCTTGGTCACGGTATCGGAAAGCTTAATCTTCTTTTTGCCTAAGATCTTGTACGCCTGGGCGCTGGCGAACATGGCGGCGCCAATGTTTCCAAACTGACCCGACTCAAGTTCGATTTCGATGCCTGGGCCAATGCCGTTGAAGGTCCTATTGACGGAGTCGCGTAAATCGATCTCGCGGACCCTGGAGCCAGCCGAGGGCTGGACGAACGGCGGCGCTGCATCGTCGCCGTTCACGTCGTCCTTGAGGGCACTCAGAACTCGGCCTTCGACTTTGAGCCTGTACTGGATCCAGCCAAAGGACGGCTTGATCCGAACCTTGCGGGTCCCGAACTGAATCGGGAACGCAAGACCTGCTTGGGCTCCGTACATGAAGGTGCCGACTTTCGATGCAACTTCACTACCCAAGCCCGATATGGCGCCGGTCGGATAACTAGTGGGATCGCTCAACGATTCGGGAAGCGTCAACTGAGTCAAGTTGGCTTCGTTCGCGATCGTACGCTCTGGCGGAAAGGCTGCGGAGATTTCGACTGCACCCCAGGCACGAGGCTTAATGTCGTAAGGGAGCTCAATCAACGTGGGGCTCATGATCTGAAAGTCGACCCCTACGGTCGGCCACAACGTAAAGCTCGAATCGTCGGCGGGGCTGCGAAGAACATTGGGCGTGTCAAATGCCGTCAGTGGTCCACTACGGCCCAACTCCCCCGCTTGTGAGCATCGGACAAGAAGTCCAATACCATCGCCGGGACCACCGATGTCGCAGCTACTCGACACTTTGGATTTATGGGCGTGACCGTGAAACGCACCAGTTAGCGCGAATGCGGGCACCCAATCGTCAGATCCTCTTCGCTGCACTTCCTGGTCGGCAGCGGTGTTCGCGTTAGCCGAAGCGGAGTTCACGCCCACCAAAAATGGTGACGCGAAAATTGAAATTGTCGCGACAACGATCGCGAACCAGCGGACTACTCTATTGACCCTCGTGCACATAGCCGCCTAGTATTACAAGATCGTTAGCGAATGGCACGCCTATTGATCGGTACGTATGGTCAAATCCCCTTCGAGCTCGGACCCAGGAACCCACTAGACCCATGCAGACCCCGGCATTGCTGCTGAATATTTTCGCTGTCCTCGCACTCGCGATGTCGCCCCTCGTGGCCATTGCTCAGACGCCGCCTTCGACTACCACGCCGGCTGCTGCTACCGCGCCGGCTGACGCTGTGGACGCGGCTGCGGATGAAGTGGCTGATTCGGCTGGGGCGGTGACTCCTGTTGCTGCGGTGGATGAGATTTCGGATGAAGAGCTTGAGGCGTTGTATGGGGAGCAGGAAGCCGACGACAACATCGAGGTGATGAAGGTTCATGCAGGGGAGTCGGACGGCGCGGCCGACTTCGAGACCGGTGACTCGGTTGCGGCATTCGATGCTGCCGATCTTGAGGCGCTTGGCGCTCAGAGCATCGCCGACCTCGCGGCATTCACTCCCAACCTTGAAATCGTGTCTCCCGGTGCGACGACGCCGACGTTCTTTATTCGCGGCGTGGGACTGAATGACATCAACGCCAACTCTTCGGGCGCTGTGGCAATTTATTTTAACGACGTGGCGAAGAACTCACCTGCGTTGCAGCTCGGTACGCTTTTCGACATTGAAAGCGTCAACATTCTTCGCGGGCCTCAGGGTGCGGGCAATTACCGCAGTGCCTCCGCCGGCGCGATCAAGATTTATACGAAGAAGCCAACTGGGCAATACAACTCGTTCTTCTCGAGCTCCTTCGGCAACTACAACGCGGTCGATGTACAGGGTGGATTCGGCGCACCCATCTTTGAAGACATCTTGGCCGGACGCTTCGCGTTTCGCTTCAGCGACCGCGATGGTTACTCTAAAAACGGCTGCGGCAATGCCGACTCGTTTGCCGAGCGCGGCGTGCGAACCGAGTTCTCGTCAGGGAAGGCAACGGACCCGGAATGGTCCCAGTGCGGCGAAGACGTGGTCCGTGAGGGGTTCGAAACTTTCGACGGTATTGCCGACGGTCGCTCGCACATCCAGCCAGGTCTTCCCGAGCGCGTGAACGACCAGCACAACTGGGCGGCTCGCGGCACCGTCTTGTTCCAGCCGACTCTCGACCAAGAATGGTTGCTGACAGCACAAGGTGGCAATCGCAATGAGCTTTCCGCCCTCGGACAAAGCTTGGGCACATTTAAGGAAAACGGTGCGTCGATTGGTACGTTTGGCAAATCGGGACGCGGTGTTTTGGGTGCCCCGGATGGCAGCACCTACGTACCTCGCGAAGTCGAAGAGGCACGCTGGGCGCTGAATCCCTGTCTCAATAACCAGACAGGCGAGGATCATGACGATCCGAACAACATCGGGGTAAAGCGCTGCACCGATCTCAATCGATCGAAATTCTCGAACTTTGTCAGTCGCTCTGTTCTTGCTCGGGACCTCGCCCGCAACCTCGACGATAAGCCCTTGAGTGGTGACTACAACCGCCCTGGCAAGACGAAGCTCGAGACATGGGGTGTGTCACTCAAGGGTGACATCGTGCTCGCTGACTCGATCGATCTTGAGCTGGTTACCGGCTACGACAGCTACGATCGCTTGATCAATCAAGACCTCGACCAATCACCAAATGTCAACTTCGAGACGCGTACCAAGGATGACGGCTGGCAGTTTACCCAGAGCTTTGAAGCTTCTGGCGATGTAGCGGACGACATACCCGTGCGATGGACCGTGGGCTCTCTGTTTCTATATGAAGAGCTGAGCGTCGCAGTTGCACCGGAATTCGGTGGTGTCAACGGTGCTATCGGTGTGTCTCTTCGCGATTACCGACAAAAGTTGTGGAGTGGCGGCGCATACGGTGGCTTCACCTTTGAGTTTTGGGAGAAGTTCGCTCTCGACGGTGGCATGCGTTACAACTGGGAACGCAAGTCGATGAACTACCTGCTTCAGCGGGCGTCCATCGGCAACTTGGAGCAGTTTGCCCGAGAGACATGGCAGGCTCCCAGCGGAACCATTCGCCTCACCTACAATTTCAAAGAGACCACCTACGCCTATTGGAAGTACACCCGAGGTTGGAAGGGGGGGCACTTCAATGCGACGGGTAGTGATGAAGGCGTGACAAACGCCGACCCCGAAGCGATCGACTCTTTCGAAATTGGTCTGCACGGTGTGTGGTTTGACGGGGTCGTCACCTTTGACGTCTCGCTCTTCCATTACAACTACCAGAGCTACCAACTGTTCACCGCGCAATCGAACTTTGATGGACAGCCCGAATTTGTAGTCCTGAACGCAAGCGACGCCGAAGTTTACGGCTCCGAGCTAGACCTCTTGATACGGCCGCTTCCCGGCACCATGGTGCAGGCCCGGTTCGCATGGCTCGAAAGCCAGTTTCTCAATTACACCCAGATCCAAGTTGAACGACGTGAGTTCGGTTTCGGTAACACCCTCGTCCTCAATAACGAGATCCAGAACTCGGGCAACCCGCTGCTCAACTCTCCGCGTTTCAAGATCAGCCTGACTGCCGAGCAGTCGGTTCCGCTCGGTCGACTCGGTACCTTGGCAGTACGGTGGGATGGTGCCTGGACCGCGGCGACGAACTTTGGTGCGTCGGGCGGCCGGGGTGTACCGAACTTCGAAGGCGACCAGTTCCTGCCCAAGAACACGATTGGGCAGCGGTCCTACTGGCTGCACAACGCACGGGTCGGTTACACGACACCCGGTGGCGTTGAGATCGCAGGGTGGGTGCGCAACTTCACTGATCAGACCTACAAGAACTTTGCCTTCGACGTTTCGTCGTTCAACGCAACTACGATCTTCTTCGTCGGGCAGCCCCGCACTTACGGCATGTCTCTGTCGGCAACTTTTTAGCTGCGGCCCTAGCTGCGCGGTGCTCCTCTAGTACCAAACACCTAGATCATCGGGCGTAGTTTTTAAGTTTGAGATCCCGGCTCCAAGTTCGCGGCGAGACGAAGGCCTATTACCTGCTTCTCAAGATACAGGCATACGCCATAGGGACGTAGTGTCCCGCCGATGCGTTGGCACGACGCTATGAGCCATGAGCGCAAAGCGTCCTAGCCGTTTCGGCTTAGCCGCTCGAGGTGCGGAACCCGATCGCTCGGATCCTCTGGGCGGCAGCTCGACGTCGCTAGGACTTGCCCCAATGCCCCCAAGTCTCGCCCGGTGAGCAATGTTTGCCCAACACACGCTGGGGACGATTGGCGATCAGTCGCCTACGTCGTAGCCGATAGCGCGGAGTTGGTTGAGCTCCATCTCTCCAATGGCCCGAGTTGGCGCTTCGCCCCAGGCGGGCTCTTGGCTGAGTTGCTCGTCCGCATACGCTCGCAAGCGCTCAAGGGTCTCGGGCTGCGTTGCTGAAATGCTCTCGAGTTCTGCCGGGTCGCTGCTGGCGTCGAACAAGTCTTCAATAAGCTGGAGGCCGAGCGTGCCGCGCACATAGCGCAGTGGGCCGTCCGCTACAGCGACAGTTGGTTCGGGCTGACTCCCGCTACGTCCCCAGTTTTGATCGAGGTGGGACAGGGCGACGCGGTTCGCCTCGGGCGGTGCTTCGCCTCGAGCCGACGTCATGATGTCGCCGACCAGCGAGCGACCGTCGCTGATCTCCGGTCCTTCAACACCGAGCAGATCGAAGAGCGTGGGCCAGATGTCGATGTTGCGAGAACGCGATTCGACCACGACGTTCTTGTCGAGCTGGAAGGGAAACGAGATCAGCAGCGGCACTTCGGTCGACTCTTTATAGACGCGTCGGCCATGCCCCTCGAAGCCGCGCTCCATGAAGGCCTCGCCGTGATCCGATGTCACGACGACCATGGTGTTTTCGCCGTAGCCCTGGTCGACCAGATGCTCCATTAGGATTTTGATGGTTTCATCGGTCCAGCGGATCGAGTTGTCGTAGACGTCAGAGTAACTACTGCCGAAGAGCGCGGATTGGTCGTCGAAGGTGTACTCGTGGATGTCCATCAGGTGTAAGTAGAGGAACCACCGCTGGCCGCTGTGCACACGAAAGAACTCGATTGCGGACGCAGTGACGTCCTCATCGGTGCCGCCGCGACTTAGAGTCGGCTTCTTCGCCAGCACGCCTTTGCGGAAGCCCAGGGGCTGCGGGCGGCTGTAAACCTCAAAACCCTGCTGAAAGCCAAACGTCGGTGCTACCCAGCCGTTGCGCCAAATTCCGATGGTGCGAAAGCCCGCATCGCGAAGCGTCTCCGCAGGCATGATCGCTTCTTCGGGGATGATGTCGTCAAAACGGGTCACGCCGGTTCGCCAGGGATAGACGCTCGTCCACATTGAAGCCATCGACGCCTTGGTCCAAGACGATTGCGACAGATGGTTCTGGAACCGCACTCCAGAGTTGGCCAAGGAGTCGAGGTAGGGGCTTGTATCGCGCTCGTAGCCGTAGCTGCCGAGCCGGTCTGCCCGCAGCGTGTCGATGAGGATAAACAGCACATTTACGTCGTCGCGATTCTTCAGTTCGGCGATCTCGTCGATGGTACTGATGCCAGCCGGAAGGCCAGGGGGGCCCATCGGTTGGACGTTGTGCAGCATCGTGAAGAGAGACGCGGCAACCACGGCGGCGGCCGCTAGGAGCCAAGGCCATCGTTGGTCGAGGGTACTGTTTGACATCCGGAGGACATTAGCGCGTCCCTTCTGTGGCTGACCACCTTTCGGCGATGTAGCGGACGACTATACTGCGCCGATGAATCGTCTATTTCGAACGTCCTCAAGCCTATTCACATCGCTCGCGATGCTTTCGTTTCTCGTGGTCTTGCAAGCTTGCAGCCCTTCGGATCCGCTCGAAGAGATCCGCCAGGAGCAGGCCCGGGGGCAACTCGAGCCGTCCATCGAAAAACTTCGCGTCTTGCTCGCCGAGCGGCAGGGCGATGCCGAGTTGCTCTATCTGTACGGCCAAACGCTTTCTCTCAGCGGCCGAGCCGGCCTTGCCGAATGGGCGCTGCGCGAGGCGATGCGCGACCCGGAGTGGCTCGTACCCGCCGGCATGCAGTTGGCCACAGACCTCGCACGGTCGCGCAACTTTGAGATGGCGATCGAAATCGCAACCGCGGTTCTTGAGGCCGAGCCCGACAGCATTGATGCTTTGTTGATCCGTGCGAGTGCGAATGCGCATTCGCGAATGTTTTACGAAGAGGCATTGGCTGATGTCGCCCGGGTTCTCGAACTCGAGCCCGATAACATCGATGTCATGGAACCGCAGATTCTGTCGTTACTCGCCCTGGACCGCATCGACGAGGTCGCCACGGCAATGGACGAACTGGGGCGCAAGATTGACGAGAACGATTCTGAAGGGGGTGCGCCAGCGTGGCACTGCGCCACCACCGCGAT
>JBLHOB010000146.1:0-7069 GCA_047619425.1 Myxococcota bacterium | reverse complement strand
CGAGCCTTGCGCTGCAATCTTCGCCCGTTCGGGCTGATGCTCAAGGAGCAGCATCTGCTCTGCGAACTCGTGCTCGTTATAGGCAGCCAAGATCAAGCCGTCTTCTGCAAGGCGATTGGCGGTTGCGACTTGATGGTCGTTACGAGTTTCATCGAGGTCGCCGAGGCGCGGGACGACGAGGATCGGCTTGCCAAGTTCGAGGGCGGTGATGATCGTGCCCATGCCCGCGTGGGCGACGACCGCGGTGGCATCGACCATGCGGCGTCGAAATTCTTGTGGGTCCATGAAAGGGATTACTTCGAGGGCCTTCGGGGCAAAATCACTCGGGCCGATTTGCGCGGCAAGGTCGCTTCGCGAATTGGCAACGGCCCAGTCGTCCACCCACCCGATCAAGCGATCGAAAGACATCTGTGCGCCAACGGTTACGAAGATCAAAACACTTTCCCCGCAAACTCCGGTCCGTCGGGTTTGGAGAGATGCTCCCACTGGGTAAGCCAGAGCGCGCTATAGCGTCGCACCATCATGCCCGACATCGACATCTGTTCGATGTTCGCAATGCTGTCGAGCCACACCGTGCGAGCGCCAAGAAACTTGCCCAGGATAATTGCGAAGCAGCCCGGTGCGGCACCCGTTGAGATGACGGCCTGAGGGCGCTCCTTAAGAAGAATGAAGAGGATGCGCAGCGCGAGGAGCGCACTGCCGATTTTGTCCCAGCGCGTGGCGTCGTTCACGATGTAGATCTTCTCGCCCGGAACATCGGCTTTGTACGCGGGGTTGATCGTGACGTACACCACCTCGTGACCCTCAAATGCGGGCACGACTCGTTGCAACTGCACCCAGTGTCCGCCTCCGCTCGCGACGGCGAGCACTTTGCGGGGGCGCTTTTTCGATGTGGCGTTGTTGATCAAGGGCTCTTTACTCAGCGTTGAATTCGATTGTCGACGATTTGCTCGCGTCTCTAACGGGTGACTACATCCAAACGGTGTTCAGCGCCTCGGCGCGCTGGCGACTGTTCGCCTACCAACCGCCGTAAGCAGTAAATGATTTCGTCAAACCCAGCACGCGTTCTTTGTAGCTCTGCGAGCCGGGGAACATGGAATGGAAGTGCGACCCGCTCAACAACTTCACCGAGCCCGCGGTCGCGACGGCGTCGTCGCGTTCTTTAATCTTGCCGCCCCAGGCGATATTGAGGTTCATCAACAACCAGGTCTTCACGCCAACGGGCATGAACTGGAAAAACGGGAACATGTAGTGCGGTTCGATGGGGAAGTACAAGTTGGGGGTCTGCACGAAGTAGCGCTTGCCGACGCGTTGTACTTCTTTGGCCATCGCTTCTTGATTGGGCGTATCCCCGACGTGCTCGATCACCGAGTTTGAAAAGACCACATCGAATTCGTCGTCGCCAAACATCGGCATGTCACATGCGTTCGCATCAAGCGTCGTGATGTTGGCGTGCCGTGACTCGGGTGCTTGTAAATTGACGATCGTGATCTGGGCAATTTCGGGGGCGACGTAATTCATCGTCTCCCAGAAATCTTGGGTTCCGCCCACGTCGAGAATCTTGACGGGCTTAGGCAGCGATTCGATCAAATCACGAAAGAAGGCAAAGCGCCTTTCGCGCATCACCTTCGAGAGTGAATACTTGCTTTCTGGGTCGCGTAGATCGTGGAGCAGTCCCATGTGCGGACCCTTTGCTGTACGAAGACGGTTGTACGAAGACAGCCGTGCAAAAAACGTGTCGGCGCCTAGGCCGAGGTGCTTGTTCCATCGGCAGAAGCAGGCTTGCGCTGATGAAGAAATGCTTCTTGTACCGGTAACTTACGGATGCGCTGGCCCGTGGCAGCGAAGATCGCATTGGTCAGTGCCGGGGCGGCGGGCGGGGTTCCGGGTTCTCCCACACCACCGGGTGGATCGGTGCTTTCGAGGATCTCGACCGAGATCTCCGGCACACCGCTCATGCCAAGCAGGGGATAGTCGTGAAAGTTGCTTTCGACGACGCGTCCCTCGCGCAGGGTGATCTTGCCGATGAGCGCTGCAGAGATTCCGAAAATGATGCTGCCTTCCATTTGGGCGCGAACTGTGTCGGGGTTAATCACCTGCCCGCAGTCGACGGCGCAAAACACATGTTCAACCCGGGGCAGTTCGCCGGCAACCGCCTTGACCTCGGCGACCTGGCACACGGTTGTGTTGAATAGACGTGAGATCGCGATGCCAAGACCAGTGCCCTCGGGCAGCGCGCGGCCCCAACCTGCCATTTTCGCGGCGCGGTCGAGTACTGCAACATCGCGCTCGGGGAGCATACGGCGGCGATAGGTATAGGGATCTTGTCCCGCCGCATGGGCGAGTTCGTCTACGAAGCTCTCCGTAAAGAAGGTGCCCTGGGATGCTGCCACCGAGCGCCACCAACCGAGTCGCAGCTCACAATCGACCAGAGAATATTCGCGATGTTGAGCGAGCAGCTTGTAGTCGACCAGCGGACCTTCCCCCGCGACCAACATCGACGTGCCTTCGCGCAGGATCTTTGAGAAGCGGTACTCGATGAAGTCGGGAAGGGCCTGCGAGATGACAGGGCCACCGTATCGTTTCACAACCAAGCCCGCAGCCTTCCGAAACCATCCGGGTGTTGTGCGATTGCCGTGCCACGGGCCGGAGATGTGTTGGCTGATTGCCGTCGGATTGCCATCGCGATCGAGAGCCGCCGAAATGTTGCTCGCGCACGCTGGCCGATAGAAATCGTTGCGGGTGTCGTCTTCCCGGGACCAGATGATTTTGACTGGTCGTCCAAGCTCGCGAGAGCACAGTGCCGCTTGGACGGCCTCTTCGGTTTCAGTGCGTCGACCAAAGCCGCCACCGAGCAACGTCACGTTGACCACGACATCCTCGGGGGCGATGTCGAGGGCGAGGCCAACGTATTTACGAATGCCTGAGGGCGACTGGGTCGGCGCCCAAATCTCGCATTGGTTCCCCTGGACATACGCCGTGCAGTTGAGCGGCTCCATTGCAGCGTGGGCGAGGAAGGGGACTTCGTAGCGCGCCGACATTTTCCGATGCGAATCGCTGAACGCGCGGGCGACATCGCCTTCGCTGTGCGCCACGACTCCGGGCGTGTCGAGGGCCGTGTGGAGTGCTTCGGAGTAGCGCTCGCTGTCAAAACTCAAATCGCCTGTAAAGCTCGCCGAAAGGGCCAATAGACCTTTTCGCGCTTGCCAGTAGTGGTCGGCAACGACTGCGAGACCATTGGGCACGGGCACTATTGCGTGCACCCCAGTGACTGCGAGTGCCGCCTCGCGATCGGCCGAAACCAACTCCCCCCCCGGATAGGGACAAAGAGCCGGCGCCGCGTGAAGCATTCCGTCGACCTGTACGTCGATCCCAAAAACAGCTTTGCCTGCGACCTTGTCTGGAATGTCGAGACGCGCGACCGGTCGCCCAAGCAAACGAAAGTCTTTGTTCGCTTTGAAGGTGATCTTGCTGGGAGGCGGAACCGGAAGTCGCGATGCGGCGCTCGCCAATTCTCCATAGCCCGCGCGCAGGTTGCGCGTCTTGTGATGCACTGCACCTTGACTTGCAACGCAGGTGCTCGTCTCGACGTCCCATTTTTGTGCGGCTGCCTCGATCAACATCTCTCGCACGGCGACACCTGCACTGCGAAGCGGTCGCCAACTCGAGCGGATGCTCGAACTCGCCCCGGTCGCCACGCCTCGCAATGGCCCAGCGAGCTGCTGCGTTGTGACGCGAATGTCTTCCCAGGGCACCTCCAGCTCTTCGGCGACCAGCATTGCGAGGCCCGTGTGTATGCCTTGGCCCATCTCCGACTTCTCGACACGCACGCTGACCACGCCGTCGGGCGAAATTGCGACCCAATAGCCAAGCCAGCGATCTTCGTCATTTGCTGCTCGCATGTCGCTGGTCGCGGCCGTGCCCTGCACGGGGAAAAGGCATCCGACGACAAGCCCGCCCGCCATGGCGCCCGTCGCAGCGACAAAGCGCCTACGGCTCAGGTTCAGCAGCTTGGGCAAGGGCTCGCTCATGGCGCTTCTTCTTCTATTTTGCCCACGCCCGCACGGGTGCGCGCGGCTCGGTGGATCGCTTTGCGGATGCGCGGATAGCTGCCGCAGCGACAGAGATTGGTAATCGCTGTGTCGATCTGCGCATCGGTGGGTTGGGCGTGGCGTTCGAGCAACGCCGTCGCGGCCATAATCATGCCTGGCTGGCAGTAGCCGCACTGCGGCGCCTGCTCGGCGATCCATGCCTCTTTGATTGCCGTGTCGTCGCTTTGAGAAACGCCCTCGATGGTTGTGACACGCGCATTACCGACGGCGCTGATCGCGACGGTGCACGCCCGGGTCGCACGCCCGTCGAGGTGAACCGTGCAGCTGCCACAGGCTCCGATCCCACAGCCAAATTTCGTCCCGGTAAGACCGAGGTGGTCGCGCAACACCCACAGCAGCGGCGTGTCGGGTTCGGCGTCGACGGTGACGATTTTTCCGTTAAGAGAGATCTTCAAGCGATGAAATTCCAGTTTCGCACTGCGATTGTCGTGCTTGGCTGATGCAGTCTTGCTTCAACGTTGTGCAAGTTGGCGTTGGCTGGGGCACGATTCTGAGGTGTCTGGCCCCTCATTGGTTTCACGTCAGCCGTAGCTGGGCAAGCTGGCCCACACTCATGCTTATCCAAATGAACAAAATGACACACTCCAATACAATTGCTGCTGCCGGTATGGATTTTCAGCAACCGGTATCCGTCGCCGTAGGTCCTTGAAAAGGAAAGAGTACTCTTTCATAACGAGGGTACTATTTTGTCGCCATGGGTACTCACTGGATCCACTGGTTGTGCGCAACCGAAAGAACGCGAGAAATCGTTTAAGACATGGCTAGTTAGCTACGAAGAAGACCTGAGAAGGGGCCCGTTGGGCCCTCAGCCCCCGGCCTCGTAATTGAGAATTGAATGTCCAAATCCCTGCCGAATCCTTCACTTTCCTGTGTGCTTGTTGGCTCTGAGTCGCTGCTGATTCAGTGCGGCGAAATCTTGCTCGAAAAGGGCGGCGAGGTGCGAGCCGTCGTTTCTCGCAACCCGCAGATCCTCGAGTGGGGCACCGCCAAGTCGATCCCGACCTTTGCCCCGGGCAAAACGTTGGCCGATTCGCTGCGCCCACTCCCCTTCGACTACTTTTTTAGCATCACAAACCTCGCGATGATCTCGGACGAAGTCCTCGCGATGGCGACCAAGGCTTCGATCAATTTTCACGACGGACCACTGCCGCGCTATGCGGGCATGTATACCCCGGCGTGGGCGATCCTGGGTGGCGAAACCGAGTACGGCGTCTCGTTTCACGAGATGACGACCGGTGCAGATGAGGGCGGGATCTACGCCCAACGTCACTTTGCGATGGGCCCCGATGAAACCTCTCTCACCCTCAACACGCGTTGTTACGAAGCGGCGATCGATGGTTTTACAGAACTGATCGACGGCCTCGCGAATGAATCAATCGCGACCACCCCGCAGAACCTCGACGAGCGCACCTACTACGAGCGCTACCGCCGCCCCGATGCCGCGGGCACGATCGACTGGCGGCGCCCGGCCCCCGAACTCGCCGCCTCGGTGCGCGCGATGGATTTCGGGCGCTACGAAAATGCCTTTGGCTCGGCGAAGATTATTCATCAAGGTGTGGTTTGCCTCGTGGGTGGCGCCGAAGTGCGCGAAGGCTCTGGTGACGCCGGTACGGTGCTGTCGATCGGAGACGATGCGATCGTGGTTGCCGCCGGCGACGGCGATTCGCTTGCCCTGTCGCGATTTACCTGTCCTAAGGGTGTCGAGTTAACGCCCGCGCAGGCCGCTGCTCGCATGTCCATTGCCGTAGGCGAACTGTTTGTGGGGTTGGACGACGGCACGCGAGTGCGCCTGACGTCGCGCAACGCAATTACGACGCCCTCCGAAGCTTTTTGGGTCCGCCGCTTGCGCGAACTCGACACGGTCGAAATTCCCTATCGCAGCAGTGCGTCGGGCGCAGACGCAGAGCCTCAGTTTACAAGCGAGCCAATCGAAGTTCCCGCCGGGATTGCCGACCTTGGGACAGAGGATCCGACCGCAACGCTAATCGCCGCGTTTGTCGCCTATCTCTCGCGCGTGAGTGGCAAAGACACTTTCGATATTGCTCTCGACGACGCTGCCCAGCGCGCTGCACACGCCGGCCTTGAAGCGTTCTATTCAACTTCCCTTCCGTTGCGTATCGCGATTGATCGCGAGGGCACGGCGGCGGCGGCGATCGAGAAGGTGAGTCTCGGTGTCGCGGTTGCACGCGAGCGCGGCTCGTTCTTGAACGACGTCATTGCGCGCTACCCCGAGCTTTCGGGCGGGCATCTCGTTGCAAACAACGTCCTCGCTCCAATTGCCGTGGTCACTTGCGCCGACCCCTCTAACTATACGCCCACTGACGGCACCGACATCGCGCTGGTAATGGCGAGCGACGGTGGGAGCGTGCAGTTTCACTACGACACCCGCGTGCTGTCGAGTGAGTCGGTCGCTTCGCTTCGCACCCAGTTCGAAACGTTTCTCACGGGCCTCGGCGGCGCCGAAGGCCTGCTCGCTCGCGTCCCCCTGCTCGAAGCTTCTGCCCGCGAAACCATTTTGCGCGAGTGGAACAACACCGCAGTCGACTTCGACCGCGGGCAGTGCATCCACGAACTGTTCGAAGCCCGCGTAGCCGCAACGCCCGACGCTACGGCGATCGTCTACGAAGCCAACTCGCTCTCGTACCGCGAACTCGACGATCGGGCCAACCAGCTGGCTCACCATCTGCGCGACCTGGGGATTGGCCCCGACAAACTCGTCGGTGTCTATCTCGAGCGTTCGCTGGACATGATGATCGGTATCATGGGTGTGCTCAAGGCCGGCGGCGCCTACGTGCCTCTCGATCCCACGTACCCACTCGACCGTATCGCGTACATGATCGAAGATTCGGGCGTTAGCGTCATTCTGGCGCAAGAAAGACTGCTTGAGTCTGTGCCGAGCAATAACGCAACCGTCGTTGTCGTCGATCGAGATCGCGCGGCCATTACCGCAAACTCAA
>JBLHOB010000145.1:0-7082 GCA_047619425.1 Myxococcota bacterium | reverse complement strand
TGTCCTTCTTCTCTTGGCTCTGGGTGTCGGGGATCACGATCACGGTCTTGTAACCGAGCGCGTTGCCCACCAGGGCGAGGCCGATACCGGTATTGCCCGCAGTGCCTTCGACGATGGTGCCGCCGGGTTTTAGCTGGCCCTTCTTCACGGCGTCGAGCACGATGGCGAGAGCGGCGCGATCCTTGACGCTGCCGCCCGGGTTCATGAACTCGGCCTTCGCGAGAATCTCGCAACCCGTGAGGTCGGAGATGCGATTCAAGCGAATCAGCGGTGTGTTGCCGACGCTGCCGACGAAACCAGATCGTGTGTCCATGAGGTGCTCCTACTGGCTCGAGGGGGTGGATGGGGTGAGCCGTGATTCTCGCGTTGCCTCGCGCTGACGAGTTTAACCGCGCTGGCTGCTTACGGAGACCGACTCGCCCGTCATATAAGAAGAGTAGTCGCTGGCGAGAAAGACCATCACGTTGGCGACTTCAAATGGCTGCGCCCCGCGCCCAAAGGCCTCGGCGGCTTCGAGCTCGTCGAGAGTCTCCTGGGGCGTTGTCTTCACGAGGAAGGGATGCGTTGCGAAGCTCGGGGAGACGGCGTTGATCCGCACGCCGTGTTCCGCGGCTTCAAGGGCCGAGCAGCGCGTGAGCGCCATGACACCCGCCTTCGCCGCTGCGTAGTGGGCCTGGCCCACTTGAGCGCGCCAGCCGAGTACCGATGCGTTATTGACGATCACGCCCGAGCCGCGCTCGTACATTTTGGGCAGTGCAGCGCGCGTCATACGGAACGTGCCCGTCAACGTGATGTCGAGAACGTTCTGCCATTGGTCGTCCGTCATGTCGACAACGTTCGCGGTGCCACCGAGCCCGGCGTTGTTGATGAGCACGTCGATGTGCCCGAGTTCGCTTACGGCGGCATCGATCAAACCGTCGACGTCTTCTTGCTTCGCGACGTTGCAGATACGCGTTGCAACCTTGGCGCCCGCTTCGGCCTCAAGAGCTTCGGCCGCCTCGGCGAGCCGGCGTTCGTGGATGTCACTGATCATGACCGTCGCACCTTCTTCGATGCATTTTTTGGCAGCGGCAAAACCAATGCCTTTGCCCGCGGCAGCCGTGACGAGCACCGTCTTGCCAGCCAACAGGCCGTGTCCCGGGACGTAGGGGGGCGGGGTCTTGCTCATTGCGTGTTCTCCTTGAAACGTTCGTCTAGCCGTGCGGGCTCGTGCGCCGCTGGCGATTGAAAGCTCTTGATGGCACATGGATTTTGACGCGTGTTGCGACGCGCGTCTCAGACGGGTCGAGGCTCGCGCGGCATGCCGAGTGCGCGCTCGCTGATGATGTTGCGCTGAATCTCGTTTGAGCCCGCATAGATAGTGTCCGAGCGGGTGAATAGATACATGCGTTGAAGCGCGTCGAGTTCGTAGGGCGCACCTTCCGCCAGCTCAGAGTGCGCACCCATCACATCCATGGCGAGTTTTCCGAGATCGCGATGCCAGGTAGCCCAGGAGAGTTTGGTGATCATCGACTCGCGCCCGGGCACGGCGCCCTCTGCGCCGCTCAACATGCGCAGTGCATTGTAGCGCTGGAGTCGAAGGCCGATCCACGCATCCGCGATGCGTTGGCGGATGATGGGGTCCTTGGCTTTTCCGTTCTCTTTGGCGATTGCAATGATGTGCTCGAGTTCGTTGTTGAAGAGCATTTGCTGGCCGAGGGTCGAAGCGCCGCGCTCAAATGCGAGGGTGCCCATCGAAACCTTCCAGCCGCCGTTTTCGCCGCCAACGATATTGTCGATGTGCGTGCGGGCATCGTTGAAGAAGACTTCGCTGAACTCCGAGTCGCCGGTCATCTGTTCGATCGGTCGGATCTCGACACCTTCTTGGTTCATCGGGACGAGGATGTACGAGATGCCGCGATGCTTGGGTTGGGCATCTTGATCGGTGCGACAAACGACAAAGCACCAGTCCGACCATGCCGCGCCAGAGGTCCAGACCTTTTGGCCGTTCAATAGCCACTCATCGCCGTCGCGTTCGGCGCGGGTTTGTACGTTGGCGAGGTCGGAGCCGGCGTTGGGCTCGCTGTAGCCCTGGCACCAAACGCTTTTGCCGCTGATGATGTCCGGGAGGAAGCGCTTCTTTTGTTCGTCGGTGCCGAAGTGGATCAACGTTGGGCCGAGCAGGCCTTCACCGATATGGCCGACACGCCCGGGGCCCTTGGCACGCGCATACTCTTCGTAGAAGATGACTTGTTGGTTCAAGCTGAGGTCGCGACCGCCGTGTTCCTTGGGCCAGCCGACGCCGATCCAGCCGTCTTCACCCAGCTTCCTTTCCCACGCGTGGCGCTCTTCAAAGAGTGCGTGCTCGTCACCGGGGCCGCCACGGCCTTTGATCGAAGCGAACTCTCCGCTGAGGTTCTCTTCGAGCCAGCCTGCGATCTCGCCGCGAAATGCTTCGTCTTCTTCACTGAAGTGGGTGTTCATCTTGGGTGCCTTTCACGTGCACGAGGGCATGCGCTTGGTTTACGCGCTGCCGAATTTGCTGATGACGTTTTCGCTGAACTCGCCAAGCGTTCGCTTCGCGGTTTCAAGATCTGCGTCGAGTGACGCAATGAGCATACGGTGCGCCCCGGTTTGTTCGATCTCGAGTGCAGCGTCGTGGCTGGCCATACCCGAGTAGGTGAGCTCGATCTTGCTCGCGTCGCGCCCCGCTTCTTTTGCGGTGTCTTCGACGAGCTTGAACAAGTCGCCGAGTTCGCTGAGGCTACCACCAAGGGGAAGGAAACCGTCGCCTCGCAAGCCCGCTCGCCGCGCAGCTGCCTTCGAGTGGCCTCCGATGTGGATCGGGATGCCGCCTGCTTGCACGGGATGGGGGCTGCACTTCACACGGTCAAACGAAACGTAGTCGCCTGAGTAACTCGCAATTCGGTCGCTCCAAAGCACCTTCATCGCGTCGATGTACTCATCGGTGCGTTTGCCGCGGTTGCTGAAGTCTGTACCAACCGCTTCGGCTTCTTCGCGCAGCCAGCCGACGCCAGCGCCGAGGATCACACGCCCGCCGGAAAGGGCGTCGAGGCTCGCCAACGCCTTTGCGTAAACCACGGGGTTGTGTTGCGGGAGAATTGTCATCGCGGTGCCGACAATGAGATTCGTTGTGTGGGCCGCTGCCCAGGTGTTCCAGATGATGGGGTCGGGGATCGCGGCGTCGGGGATCGGCATACGGCCATCGGGGGAGTAGGGGTAGGTCGACGTGTACTCTTCGGGCATGACGACGTGCTCGACCGGCCAGATGGATTCGAAGCCCAGGTCTTCTGCAAGGCACGCGAGGCCCTTGGCGTAGTCAGCGGTGGCGACCGGTGCGGCGTAGTAGCCGGGGATAAGTCCGAATTTCACAATTTGTCTCCTGCTCGCAATTGGGGTCGCGAACGTCGGCCCGGTGGCGTCGCGGCGTCGCCTTTGGAGCGACACTGAAGCGCGTGCGGGGGGTGCCATGGGGTTGCGCCGGTTATCGAAGAACGCCTTACGTTACGATACGATACGGCCCGCGTGCAAGGTGGTCAGGTGCTCTTGAACGGCCTCAGTTGACCGCAAACACAGCTGCTTGCTAGCTGCATCCGCACTCGCGCCGACCGGCCGTCTGCTCGCCCCGGTATGTTGCCTTTCGCCTCTTTTACGGAGCCCCACAGCTTATGTCTGACGTTATGGAAGAAACGATCCCGCGACTTGTTTTTGGAGCAGCCGAACGCTTTGGCGACAGCCCGGCGATCGAAGACGAAGGCGTCGTCTTGAGTTTTCGTGAGCTCGCCGATGCAGGGCTTGGCGCCGGGCGAGCCTTTATGGCGGCTGGGCTCACCCCGGGTGATCGCGTCGGCGTTTGGGCCCCCAATATTTACGAGTGGGTCATCGCAGCACTCGGTGTGCAGATGGCGGGTGGCGTGCTCGTAACCATGAACACGCGACTCAAAGGTGGTGAAGCCGCTTACATCCTGCGCAAGAGTGGCGCGAAAATGTTGTGCACCATGGGCGAATTTCTCGGCAGCAACTACGTAGAGATGTTGGACGCTGAAGATCTCCCCGAGCTCGAGCGCATAGTTGCGTTGCGCGGTACCGCGAAGAACGCGACCGCCTTTGGCGATTTCTTGAAAGAGGGAGCAAGCGTCAGCGAACAAGACGCACGCGATCGCGCGCTGGCGGTTTCGCCCGACGATCTTTCTGACTTCTTGTTTACGTCGGGAACCACGGGCAAGCCGAAGGGCGTGATGACGTGTCACGGGCAGAACATTCGCTCGTTTATGGCGTGGAGCGAAGTGGTCGGCCTGCGCGAAGGCGATCGTTACTTGATCGTGATGCCCTTCTTTCATTCGTTTGGCTACAAGGCGGGTTGGCTCGCGTGCTTGATGCGCGGTGCAACGGCGCTACCCCACCAGGTGTTTGACGTCCCGGTGATCCTTGAGCGAATTGCGAAAGACCGCATCAACATGTTTCCCGGCGCCCCAACGATCTATCAGAGCATGCTCGCGGATCCAAACCTCAAAAAATATGACATCTCGAGTTTGCGGCTCGCGGTAACAGGTGCTGCACCGACGCCGGTTGAATTGATCCGGCGCATGAAGAGCGAACTCGGCTTTGAGACGGTGATCACGGGATATGGGCTTACCGAAACGTGCGGCATCGTGACGATGTGTCGCTATGACGACGACCCCGAGACGATCGCAACCACCTCAGGGCGTGCCATCCCCGATATCGAAGTGAAGTGCGTTGACCAAGACGGCACCGAAGTGCCGCGGGGTGAGCCCGGTGAAGTTTGGGTGCGCGGTTACAACGTGATGACGGGCTACTTCAACGACGCCGAAGAGACTGCGAACACCATCGACGGCGACGGCTGGCTGCATACCGGCGATATCGCGGTCATGGACGACGACGGCTACCTGAAGATCACTGACCGGATCAAGGACATGTACATCTCGGGTGGCTTCAATTGCTATCCGGCAGAGATCGAGAACGCGCTCTATGGCTGCGGGCAGTTTGCACAGGTGGCGGTCATCGGGATTCCGGACGAGCGCATGGGCGAAGTCGGGATGGCGTTCGTGGTGGCTGCGCCCGGCGAGAACCCGACGCCTGAGTCGGTGATTGAATGGTGTCGTGCCAACATTTCCAACTACAAGGTGCCGCGGCGAGTCGAGGTGATGACGGAGCTTCCCGCCAACGCGTCGGGGAAGGTGACGAAGTTTATCTTGCGTGAGCACGCTGCGAATAGCGCCTAACAGCTTGCTTTAGGAGCGTCCGATTGTGCTCGGCGCACATTCATTTCGGGGCCTCATCGAAGCCCGTGCGGTCGCGAGCCCCGACGCATTGTTTGCGGTCGCTACGAGCGTAATCCGCGCAACGCCTGGTCGACCATCGGGGCGACCATGTCCGGGTTGAGCTTGCCACCCTTGAAAAAGAGTGTCACTGCGATGGGGCCGACGACAAGATCGGCAGCCAACTCGAGGTCGATGTCTTCGGGGATCTCCCCGCGGCTGCGCGCGCGCTCGAACGCAGTGATGAGGGGGCGTCGACGCGACATCGAGACGGGCTCGAATAAGTCCGAGAGCTCGGGGTTGTGGAAGCGTTCGCCGGCCAAGCTCGGCAGCACGGCGGACAACGCTGTGGCGTTGAAGACTTCGAGGTAGCGGGTGAGCATTTGCTTCAGGTCAGAGGCTAGGTTGCCCGTGTCGCAATCTTCAAAACCAGGCAGCTGACCAAAGGCTTCGACGATCAACGGCATCTTGGAAGTCCAGCGCCGATAGATGGTCGCCTTGCCGACGCCCGCACGGTTCGCGATGCCTTCGACCGTCAGGGCAGAGAAGCCGACTTCAACCAAGAGCTCGAGCGTTGCGTCGAGGATCGCCTGATGGGCTTCTTCGCTGCGCGGGCGGCCTGCGTTGGTGCCGGGTGGTGTACTAGTTGTCGCCAAGTGGAGCCTCGATCCGATGCGGAAGGTGCCGCTCTTATTACGATACATTACGTATCGTATGTGGGTAAGGTGAGACTCACCGGGTCTTTGCCTGCATCCTAGTCGCGGCGATGTTTTTAGGAGCGGCCCACGCGTGTGGCCGACAGGAGCGAGCTTGAGCGAGACGAAACGCAGAGTGTTCCTTCATTTCGATACGGATTTTGTTGAGGACGGCCGGGCAAAGTTTCCAGAGGTTGAGTTCATCTCGGTGCCCCGCACGGGCCCATTGCCGGACGGCGTTACGGGGGAGGCGTTGCTGACGTTCGCCTGGGGGACCGGAAACCTGGCAGAAGTCGTCGAGCGCGGCGTTCAGTGGGTGCACACGATCGGCACCGGGGTCGACCGCTTTCCCATGGACGCCATTGGAGACCGCATTCTCACCTGTGCGCGCGGAGCAAGTGCCGTCCCGATCGCCGAGTGGACGCTGGCCATGATGCTGGCATTTGAGAAAAATCTGCCGGATAGCTGGTCCAAAGACGTCCCCGAGCAGTGGAACATGGCCACCCTTGGCGGCCTCGACGGCAAGACCCTCGGCCTTGTCGGATTGGGTTCCATTGGGGAGGCGATCGCAAAACGAGCCGAAGTGTTTGGCATGAAGATTGTGGCTACACGTCGGAGCAATGCACCGAGCGCGCTTTCCTGTGTCGAGGTTGTCCCCAAGCTCGAAGACGTACTCGCGCAAGCGGATCACATCGTGGTCGCTGCGGCGGCTACGCCGGAAACAAACAAGCTGATCGATGCCAATGCGCTTGCCCACTGCAAGCCGGGGGCTCATCTTGTCAACATTGCACGCGGGTCGATTGTCGACCAAGACGCGGTGCGCAGCGCTCTTGATCGTGGCCAGCTTGCCCGAGCTTCTCTTGACGTATGCGAACCCGAACCCTTGCCCGAGGGACACTGGCTCTACACCCATCCCAAGGTTTTCTTGAGTCCGCATATCTCTTGGGCTGCACCGGGCGCGCTCGATGGAATTCGCGCCACGTTCTACCGGAACTTGCGTCGCTATCTCGACGGCGATCCCCTGGAAGCTGTCGTGGACCGTGTGCGCGGTTACTGATGGCTCGCGATCGCGCTGAGGCGCTTGTCATTGCCGCGCTGTTGCCTTGCT
>JBLHOB010000144.1:0-7105 GCA_047619425.1 Myxococcota bacterium | reverse complement strand
CCGCTCCGAGCCGGAGGCGAAGATGAATAATTGGTACCGACTGTTTCGAATCTCATTCGTTTGCTTCGCATCGTTCATTGTCGTTTTGGCTCTTGCCCAGGAAGTCGAGGCGAGAGGTCGCGGAGGAGGAGGAGGTCGACGTGGTGGCGGCAGTGTCTCGCGCGGCGGTTCTGCGCAGTGGGGGTCAATGGGAGGCGGCAGCCGCAGCAATCGAGGCGGAGGCTATAAGAGCGGCTCTTATAATCGTGGAAGCCGATCCGGCAGTTACGACGACAGACGATCGCGAAACAGCAGTAGCTCGCAAAAGTCTCGCTACGAAAAATCACGGGAACAAAGCCAGTCTTCGGGTGGCCTCAACACGAGGCCTCGGTCTAACACTGGCTCGCAGTCAACCAAGACTCGCCCCGGTAGAAGCATCGAAACCTCGAAGACGGTTGATGGCGATACGACCAAGCGCGAAGCAACGATCACGGGACGCGGCGGCGAGACCGTCGAATACTCGGGCTCTACAACGCGCACCGAAGATGGCATCTCGCGATCTGGCTCTCTCGAAGGCAGTCGCGGCGGCTCAAGCAGCGGCCAGGCCGACATCGAAATCGGGCAGAAGGGCGTCGAAGACGTCGAGCGCAAGCGCAGTGCCGAAACCGCGGGCGGCGAATCGATTGATCGCGAGATCTCATCAGAACGCGATGGCAATTGGCGGGTCCGCGAGGGCGAAGTCAAAACAAGCACCGGCGTCGATGCGGAGACTGCATCGGTGTTCACCAAAACCGACGATGGCTTCATCGCACGCGGTGCCTTTGAAGGAGGCGACTACGCCGGTGCTGGCACGGTTGTGCGCGATGGCAACGGCTCCTACCGGCGAGGCGCGATCACCGATGGCGACGACATTCGATTTGGACGAACCCATTGCAGCGGCGGGACCTGCTACGGCGCGCGCACGACGGTCGACATCGATTCGTACTACTACTCTCCCTACTACCATTACCCGTACTACTACGCCTATTACGCGTGCCCGCACTACTCCTCGTCCGTCATCATCGGCTACTACGGCACCCCTGTTTATAGCTGCTCGAATGTATACGTCGTCAGTACGACGGTGGTCATGTCCTCGCGCTCCTCGTCGTCAGGGGACTCATCGTCAACGGGCTCGAGTCTCCCCATCGAAGTCCAGGCCACTTCAGCGCCCGTCGTGATGTACGGCCTCGACGAAGCGGGTGTCGTTTACTCAACAAGCTACGAGCCAAGCAGCGTCTACTCCAGCAAAAAAGCCGGTCGCTACTACTGGGTCCCGGGCGTGGCCGAGAAGACGAAGCAGGCGGATACTTGGATCGAACGCGCTCTTGAGTCAGAAAAACCAAGCGCCAACGCCACGGTCATCACCTACACCATCGGTGACCAACTCGTCTACCTGACGAACGAACCACCGGCCGCGGGCATTCACTCGCAGCAAGCAGATCAACTCTACGCGTGGATCGCGGGCACAAGCGAACCATCGCTCGAAGAAGCAGATGCTTTGGCAACGGCCTTAGCCGCACACCACGGCGGCGGATCCGCCTCACTTGAGCGTGAGGTACGCAAGCTCCAGGAGTCAAAGGAGCCTCCCACCTTGCCAACCAAAGAGAGCTGAGCAAACACTCCCCCTCGTTCGTCTACCTTAAATTGGGGCGCTAGTATTTGCGCCATGACGATCCAACGCCCGCTCGCACTCCTAGTCCTCGTAACACTTCTAAGCGGCTGCGCCGCCCCGATCGGGGTGAAGCGCGTCAATTCACGCGAAGTGCAGCGCGAACTCACCAGCGACGTGCTTTCCACCGGCGACCTGAGCCAGAGCACGCAGAACCTACTGCGCTACGCGGACTTGGCTGATGACTACGCGGATCGCCCGGATGAAGTCATTGACTTCGTGCACAAGTCGATCATCGCCAGAGCACTTGTGGGAGAGCCCACTTCTCGAGATGCGCTCGCGGCGCTGGCTGAAATCTCTTTTCATCACGCGTCCGAGTCTGGCGATCGTCGTTACTTCATTCTTTCGGCTCTCTATGCGTGGTTGTTTCTATTTCCAGAGAACCCGGACTTCGACCCCGATCCTCTAGACCCCCGCACGCGCATGGCGGCCGATCTCTACAACCGAAGCCTGACGCTTGCGATGATCGACGACTCGAACACGCTGCGTCTCACGGCAGCAACTGTCGAACTCCCTTTCGGAAGCATTACAATCGAGATCGACCCATCGAGTCTCGTGTGGGGCGACCGCAGACTCGTCGAGTTCATTCCTGTGTCAGAGCTCAAAGTCAGGGGACTTCGCAATCGCTACAGGCGACGCGGGATCGGCGCGCCACTGGCCGCCATGCTGGAACCAGTCGACCCCGACAAGGTCCATGACTCGTACCTGCCCAAAGGTTTGCGGCTTCCGGTCAGCGCGGTATTGCATTTTGACAGCAATGCTCAGTCGTTGGGAACGGGTGAGATCCACGCCCGGCTCGTGGTGTACGCCGCGGCAGACCATGAGTCGATTGAAATCGGCGGACGAACGATCCCGCTCGAATTGGAGCCCACATCTTCGATCGCCACCATGCTCGCCGAACAGAATCCGCTGTGGCGCGACCTCAAGGCCTTCTTCGCCGGTGACCGCGCGAGAGTACGAGACGGCTTGGCTTCCCTCGAACCCTATCGACCGGGACGCATTCCCGTGGTGTTGGTTCACGGCACGTTTTCCAGCTCGCCAACCTGGGCTGAGGTCCTCAATGACTTAATGGCGGACAGGGAGATCCGCAAGCACTTTCAGTTTTGGGTATTTGACTACAACACCGGCAATCCGATTGGGTATTCGGCGTGGCTGTTGCGCGAAGACATTCGCGGCATGCTCGATACAATCGATCCAGACCGTCGTGATCCCGCCCTAAAGCGAATGATCGTCGTTGGGCATAGCCAAGGCGGGTTGTTGACCAAGCTCACGGCCGTTGACTCGGGGCTTGAATACTGGCGGCTTCTTTCAGCGAAGGATCCAGATGAAATGAAGCTAAGCGAGGAAAGCCGCAAAATTCTTGAGGGCGCCTTGATCGTGAAACCGGTTCCAGAAGTCGAGCGAGTCGTGTTCATCGCCACGCCGCACCGCGGTAGCTACTTGGCCAACTTTAGTATTGCGAAGTGGCTCAGTCGGCTCACGCAAGCGCCGTTGACCATCGCAACCGCAACAATCGAGTTCGCGACTGCGGACGAAGATGCGGCTTCACGCCGGAAGATCGCGGGCGTGTCGGACTCTCTCGACAACATGAGCCCAGGCAGCAAGTTCATCCAAATGCTGAACTCAACACCTGTGGTTAAATCGATCAAAAGTCATTCGATCATCGCGGTCGATGGCGACGACCCGCTCGACGACGCTTCTGACGGCGTCGTGAAGTACACAAGCGCACACATTGAAGGCGTTGAGTCCGAGCTTATTGTGCCGTCAGTCCACACGTGTCTCGCACACCCTTGGACAATCAGCGAGTTGCGTCGGATCCTACTCGGCCATGTCGGCCTGACTCGACCCGGGCCCAAGGAATTCGCCCTTCCCTAGTTCCTAGCTTCAGACACTAGGCATCGCTTTCGGACTGGCTTGCGTAGACGCCAACGATCCGAGCGATCAAGATTGCGATGAAGAGCTGGCCCACAACAGCCTCCCCAGTCGAGAGCATCCGCGCCACATGACTCACGGGGCGAATATCGCCATAGCCAAGCGTCGTGATCGTCGCGAAGCTGAAGTACTGCAACGCATCTTCGAGTTGCTGCCCAGCCTGCGCGGCGGCGACGCCGAGCGGAAGCTCACCCAGCATATACGCCTCTGGGCTATCGCTCGCCACTGCGACATGTAGGCGTGCAAACAAAACTCCGAGCAGAAGATAGACGTTTACGCCTCCGATGATCTGATCGAACCCGATTCGGCGGCGGGCGAAGATGTCCGTCAGAATGTGCGCCGATACCAATAAAAAGAAAAACGCGACGGCGATCGGGCCCATCAACGCTCCGCCTGGCACATCGACCCAGCTGGAAACGAGGCTCGGTACCGCGATCAAAAGCGCGATCCACAAGAAGACGCGTCTACCGCTGGCCCGCATGAGGCCCGCAATAATGACCAGGGTCCAGACGATTCGCGAGACCATGTCTCCGGTGTGGTGCCCGGGCAGAAAGGGCACAACCGTGAGGAGCACGATGAGCGCCAGCAACAAGACCGCATTGCCACCAAATTCGTCGAGAAGTGATCTCCCCTCCCCACTCCTAGTCTCCGTCGCCAATGCCGGTCCTCCTAGTTCAATTTCGCGAAGGTTAGGCGAAATAGGAGCCACACAATACCGGTTCTCGTGACTTTCTCAGGTCGAAAACCGATGCGGCGATGACGCCAAATAGCGTCACAAAGCAAACCCCTGAACTTCACGATCGTGTAGGCAAACCGACCACCCGACGTTGCGCTGGTGGACGGGCGAGGGAGTGAGAATAGAAGGGTTCCGGCGGGCTCCTACCCCAGGTCGCTAGGGGGATGAACGGCACTCGTCGAGCCGAACTCACGAGGAGCCGCCGGCAAACTAGTTGCTGCAAAAGCCCATTCGTCTCGGTAGAGTCCCTCTGACTCAGGAGGCTTCGCGCGTGATAAACAGCAATCGAAAACGAAATATCGGTTTTACTAAATGGATACTCCCGTGCATTGCGGCGCTTTCAATCAGCCCTTTGCTTGGATGTGAAGAAGAAGTGCCGCCAGCACCCCCAACGGTGCGGCCGGTCAAAATTCTTGAGGTCGCCGGCGGTGGAGCCGTAGGCACCCGCGACTTCCCGGGTGAGATTCGCGCCGCACAGCAAGCGGAGTTGGCCTTCGAAGGTGCAGGCAAGCTGATCGAGCTTCCGGTGCTCGACGGGCAGAATGTTGAGAAGGGGCAAGTACTCGCTCGCCTCGACCCGCGCGATTTCGAATCAAATCGTGACGCTCAAAACGCGAAGCTCGCTGAAGCGGAGGCAGACTTCTCTCGCATCACGGCGCTCTTCGATGCAGACGTCACGTCGCAACAGGAATACGATGCAGCGCAGAGCCGCTATCAAGTAGCGAAGGCGGACGCCGATCGCGCCATCAAGAACCTCGAAGAGGACTCGGTAGTTTCAGCACCGTTTGCCGGAACCGTGGCAAAGATTCACGTCGAAAATTTCCAGAACGTTCAAGCCAAACAGCCAATCATGCTGCTGCAGGACACCTCGACTCTCGACGTCGCGGTCGCGATCCCCGAAACAGGCTTCGCGGGCAACCCGCGCGGCGGTACCGCCGAAGAACGCAACGCGGCGTTGAACCCCGTCGTGTTTGTATCCTCGGTCGAGGGCCGGAGCTTTCCGGCGAGGGTGAAGGAGTTCTCTCCTACCGCGGACCCGACGTCGCGCACCTACGAAGCAGTGGTCTCTTTTGAAACGCCAGACGATGTCACGATTCTTCCCGGTATGACGGCCTCCGTTCAGGTGAATGTGCTGCCGGGCGCATCGGCAGCAGCGAACACCATTCAGATCCCCTCAAACGCCGCCGTCGCAGACGAACAAGGCAAGGCGTATGTCTGGAAGATCGACCCATCGAGCATGCAGGTGAGCCGATCATCGGTCGAACTGGGCGGGCTTACGGGCGAGAGTGTCGCGGTAGCAAGCGGCTTATCCACCGGTGATTGGATCGCGGTTTCCGGAGTTCATCAGTTGCGCGAAGGCATGCGCATTCGCCGGCACGAAAACTAAAGGCGCAGGCATCCACTTATGAATCTCGCCACGTTCGCCATTCAAAATCGTGTCCTCACCCTGGTCCTCACCGTGCTCATGCTGGTGGGCGGGCTACAGACATTCCAGAACCTCTCGCGTCTCGAAGATCCTGAGTTCACAATCAAGGACGCGCTCGTTATAACTCCCTACCCCGGTGCATCAGCGACCGAGGTTGAACAAGAAGTCACGGACGAAATTGAAATTGCCGTGCAGCAAATGGGGCAGCTCGACGAGGTAAAGTCGAAGTCCGAACGCGGACTTTCGACCCTCACGGTCAGCATCAAGTCGAACTACGACAAAGATTCGCTGCCACAGGTATGGGACGAACTGCGTCGCAAGGTTGGCGACGCCCAGCAGAGCTTGCCGCCCGGTGCAGGGCCTTCGCTCGTCATCGATGACTACGGAGACGTCTACGGTGTATTCGTTGCCGTCTATGGTTCCGAGTATTCCTATGCAGAGCTCAAGACGTATGTTGACCTGCTCAAGAGAGAGCTACTGCTCGTACCCGGTGTCGCAAAAATCGCGACCTACGGCGAGCGAACCGAAGCCATCTATGTAGAATTTTCACGCGACCGAATGGCCCAGCTCGGCATTTCAGCTTCGGCCATCGGCGAAGAGCTGCGCAAGAAAAACGCTGTCGTTGATGCGGGGCGCGTTGGCGTCGGTACCGAGTTCATCGCCATTGAGCCGTCGGGCAACGCCACGACGATCGAACAACTCGAAGGTCTCTTGCTACGAGGCGGCGATCAACAAATCTATTTGCGCGACGTCGCAAACATACGCCGCGGCTACGTCGACCCTGCCAACAGCTTGATCCGCTACGACGGCAACGCCGCAATCGGCCTTGGCATCTCGACCGCTTCGGGCGGGAACGTCGTCGAGATGGGCAAGGCCCTGCGCGTGCGGATGAAAGAGCTTCAGAGCCAAACTCCACTCGGCCTTGAATTCGGCATCGTCTCCCTGCAGTCCGAAGCGGTGGAACTCGCAATTTCGGGTTTCGTACTGAGCCTCATTGAGGCGGTGGCAATCGTCGTTTTGGTCCTGCTTCTATTCATGGGCCTTCGTAGCGGCTTGTTAATCGGCTTCGTGCTGATTCTTACGATCTGCGGCACGTTCATCATCATGGCCCCGATGGGCGTTGCCCTCGAACGCATTTCTTTGGGCGCGCTGATCATCGCCCTCGGCATGCTCGTGGACAACGCGATCGTGGTTGTCGATGGCATGTTGATTCGCATTGGCAAGGGCGAGAAGCCCGAAAAAGCTGCGGCCGACGTGGTTTCGCAAACCGGGACTCCGTTGCTCGGAGCAACAATCATTGCCGTTCTCGCGTTTGCGGCAATTG
>JBLHOB010000143.1:0-7119 GCA_047619425.1 Myxococcota bacterium | reverse complement strand
TGCGGATCGGGGATACGTACCGAGCCAACCTATCACGGATTCGAATGCTTTTTCACCTCAACGACAAGGGTTGAGCGCGCTAGGGTCTGCGAATAATGAAACCCACCCAGCGCAACCGCCTGCTCGTCGCAATCTCGCTCTCCGCACTCGCACTGATGGCTGTCCACTGCGATCGCGGCATCGAGGCTTTTGATCCAGCAGAGGAACCGGCTCGGCCGAATCTCGACCGTATCTACCCGAAGGGCGCTCAGAAGGCGGGCCCGCCTGGTGCCGGCATGGGCATGGGCGCGGGCATGGGTGCTGCGGGCTTACCTGAGGGCCCGGCGCGCCGTGACGCTCCAAATCTGGCCGCTGCTGCTGAAATAGCCGCGGGCCTGACGATCTCGGGAACCATCGCCATTGACGAGGCGCTCTACGGTGCCCAACCCGCCAACGCGATGCTCTTCATCATTGCTCGCACGCAACCCACCGGGCCGCCGCTCGCTGTACTGCGCATTCCAGGGCCAAGCTTTCCGCTCGCCTTTGAGCTCAGTCAGGCTCAGGTGATGATCCCGACGCTCAAATTTGAAGGCGAGGTCAAACTTTCTGCTCGCCTCGATTCTGACGGCAACGCGATGACGAAGCTCCCCGGTGATCTCGTGGGCGAAGTTTCGACACAGGTTCCTGTCGGCTCAAGCGGCGTGATGCTTCTGTTGAACGCCAAGCTCTAGTGATTGCGCAGCGGCACACGAGGTTGACGCTCGACGCGGGCTCAACGGAAACAACGCGCAAAGGGCGCCGTTAGCTCGGGTGTTCGATCCGACCGAGCGCTTCGACTTCACCGGCGACAACAAGAGTATCGCCTTCGCGCAGGACATCGTCGGCACCTGGCACCGTTACGGCCTTTTCACGCGTGGCGAGTTTGCGCGCTCGGCGTAGCAGCAACACCTGCACGCCAGTGCGTTCGCGCAGTGAAAGGTCTCGCAGGGTTCGATTCAAGTAGTGGCTCGGCACCATGATTTCGCGGATCGCGTAGCCACCGCCAAGGTCGACGGTACTGCCCTTTTCGACAGCGCCGAGGTGGCTCGACAAGCCGCCCACCAGATCGCGTCGCATCGACTCGCGGCTATGGGCGTCGATCACGTCTTTCTCCCGCACCGTGCCCAACAAGTGGAACGGGTCGTCGCTGCTGACGACGGCGAATTCGTCGACGCTCGTGCCGCTGAATAGCTGCATCACGATCGACAAATCCTCATCCTCGCTCACGGTCGGTCGCTGGCGGTCGACCAAATCACCGGCGACGACAAGATGCTGCAGTGTTTCACGTTCATAGATTAGACGCCGCACTTCTGCGAGAGAGATTGCGCCGACAAGCTTTTGCTCGTTGTCGACGACGTAGAACTGCGAATGATCGCTTTGTACAACGAGGTCCAGAATGGTGTGAAAGTTCGCGGAGGCGGGGATCACGACGGGGTTCGTGTCGATTACATCGCGAACGAATAGTCCTTTCAGGACGTTTGGGTCTTCTTTTGCAAAGAGGTCAATGCCCTGGCGTCGTAACTTCGAAGTGTAGATCGAGTCGCGGCTCAGCAGCTGACACACAAGTGAACTGACCACACACGCAACCATTAGCGCGGGAATGATGTCAATCGTCTGGGTGAGTTCGAAGATGATGATGATCGCCGAGATCGGTGCATGCGTGGTGGCGGCGACAACGGCGCCCATCGTCACAAGCGCGTAGGCGCCCGATGTTGCGGTTGCATCGGGAAAGAAGGCGTGGATGTGGGTGCCGAGGAAGCCACCTGTCATTGCGCCCAAAAACAAAGACGGTGCAAAGATGCCGCCTGAACCGCCCGAACCGATGGTCACCGACGTGGCTGCGATCTTCGCGACGACCAGCAGAGCCATCGTCATGGCGGGCAGCGTGCCCGCGAGAGAAGCTGAGATGGTGGTGTATCCGACACCGAATACTTGCGGCAGTTCGAGCGCGATGATGCCAACAAACAAGCCGCCCAGCGCTGCCTGCAAGTACTGTGGCACCGGGAGCTTTTCGAAAAAGATTTCGGTCGCGTTGAGTGAACGGATGAACGCGACGGCGACCAGCCCTGCGACTACTCCAGCTGCCATGTAAGGAAGCAACTCAAGCGGGCTTACGATGTCGTAGACCGGTACTTCGAAGGCGGGGTGATTGCCGAGGAAAAACCGCGACACCACAGTCGCGACAACACTCGAAAGTACGATCGGCATGAACTGCCCGACCGCGAAGTCGCCGACGATGACTTCAGCGGCGAAGAGCGCGCCGGCAATGGGAGCGTTGAACGTCGCTGAGATCCCCGCCGCGGCGCCACATCCCACAAGGGTGCGGATTTGGGGAGTCGGTAGACGCAGTATCTGGCCGAGCGAGGAGCCAAAGGCCGCTCCAATCTGAACAATGGGGCCCTCACGGCCAACCGAGCCCCCGGTGCCGATCGACAGAGCCGAGGCGAGTGCTTTGACGCCGACGATACGCGCGCGGATCACACCACCGCGCAGCGCTACGGCCTTCATCACTTCGGGCACACCGTGGCCCCGTGCTTCGCGGGCGAAAAAGTAAATGAGTGGTCCTACAATCAAGCCGCCCACCGCCGGGATGGCGAGTCGCCAATACCAGGGCAGAGCCAGCGTGGCGGCCAGCGGATCGTGGGCTTCGGCGAGGAGCCCTTCGCTTGCCATCACCTGAAGGCCATCCATGCCGCCAAATGCGATCGCTTGAACGGTGCGAATTAGCAGGCGGAACAGCACTGCACCGAGCGCGCCAGCCAGCCCTACAGCAATCGCGGCCGCGACCATGTAGAGATGGCCGCCCTTTTCGAAAACCTGTGCTGGCGTTGTTCCGGAAGTGATGGGGTCGCTCCAAGGTGCTAGACGCAGCGCATGCTAACGGGTATTTGCACATATAGCGTCTATTGCGTGCCTATCTTCGTCGATCCAGCCTGCGATCGTGAGCGCGCGCGAAAGTGTCGGTTGGATGCTGTGGAATGTTCACGAGGATTCGTTTACCCAGGCAAGGACTGCATCACTTAGACCCGGGTGTAGGCCAAGTGGCTCGGCGATCGTGATGGTGATGTGGGGGTGGTTCTTTTGGGCCGCGGCGACAAGCGCGGGAATGTCCTCTCGAATATGGCGCCCCGGTCCCAGGAAGTAGGGGTGAACTGCGATCGCTTCAATGCCCGCGCCAGCACAGGTCGCAATGGCAGTTTCGATCGAAGGCTCGGCGATCTCCATGTGCGCGATCTCGACGGTCTGGTTGTCGGAGAGGCGACCGCGCAAGCCTTCTGCCACGGCTAGGAGTTGCTGGTTGGCTGCATCGCGTCTGCTGCCGTGGTCGACTAATAGAATTGCTCGTTTCACATTTCCCTCGTTTTTTGGTTCGGGCGGGTGCCGGAGTTTACTACCAGTACTGGGCCGTCACGACCAGATCAGCCACAACTTCGAGCTGGCACGAGAGCCGAAGCGTTGAATCGACACGATTGAGCTCTTTGATGTGAGCTTCAGAGTCGGGCTCGGGGGGGAGCGATGCGAGCCCCTCGATGATTTCAAGCCCGCAAAGAGCGCACAGCTGGTGCTCACCGCAGGCGCTCGCCACAGGCAGCCCGGCCAGACGCGCCGCAGCCAGCAGCGTTGTTCCGGCGGGGACCGTGACGACCTTGTCCGAGGGCAAAAAACGAACCGTATATTCCACGGCCATAGCTTAGTTGATCTGATCCTTTGGCCGCACGCGGGGCGCTCCGGTAGGATGGGGACATGCCGACCGCTGGTTTTCTTGTCATCGGAAACGAAATACTTTCCGGTAAAGTTGTCGATACCAACTCTGCTTTTCTCGCAAAGAAGCTGCGCGAGCTTGGAGTCGACCTCGAGCGCATCCTCACCATCCCCGACGATGTCGACGTGATTGCGGATGAGCTGCGTAAAATGGCCGAAGACTACGACCATGTGATGACGTCGGGTGGCATTGGCCCAACACACGACGACGTCACAATGGAGGGCGTCGCTCAAGCATTTGGCGTGCCGTTGGTTCTTGATGTCGCGCTGTGCGCCCGCATCGAGAAAGCCACCGGTGACCACTTCAACGAGAGCATGCGCAAGATGGCGATCTTGCCGCAGGGTGCGTTGGTTCAAGAACAGGGAGGTCTGTCGTTTCCACTGATCAGTGTCGAAAACGTTTTCATTCTCCCCGGTATCCCGAATCTGTTCGAAATGAAATTTGCAGCGATCGCCGAGCAGCTCGATGGCGTGCCGATCCTGCTGCGTCGGGTTTTCGTGAACGCATATGAGAGCGCGATCGCCGGCGACCTCAATGCGCTGCTCGTCGAATTTGACGAGCTGATGCTCGGTTCGTATCCCCGTATCGGAGACGAAGAGTATCGGGTGATGCTTACGCTTGAGTCTCGAGACAAGGACTACGTCGAACGCGCACTTGCTTCGCTACTTGAGCGTCTATCAGACGACTCCATCCACCGGGTCGATTAGCTGGACCCTACCGCCTACGACCCCGTCGCCTGGTGGATCGCTCACATTCATCCTGCGTGGATGACTCTTTGTTTGGGCGTACTCTTTGCCGCACTCCGCCTGGGCCTCAAGTCGCGCAAACAACGGCTCAAAAAAAGTCGCCGCGAACCGAGCATGATTCGACTTCACATGAAGCTCGCCAAGCCCGCAGTGCTCTTCACTGTCCTCGGGTTTGTTGGTGGCGCGCTTTCGTCGTCGTTGGTTCGCGGCTGGTCGCTGTTCGAAACGTTTCACGCGTGGGTGGGGCTTGTGGTTGCGTTGCTCTTTATTGCGACAGCCCTCTATGGAAAGCGCGCCGAACGCGGCGACGGCGACCCCGGCTTGCATGGGTTACTTGGCTTGCTCGCAATGTTGGGAGCGTCGCTGGCGGCCATCGCCGGGTTCGTGCTGCTCCCATAGCGCTCGGTACTGCACGTACGGATCACCTCTCTAGGGCGATCTCCCGAGATTGACTTCTCTTAGCACTACTGACCCCTTTGGCGCTGGCTTGACCGTGCAGGCAAGAGGTAGTGTTCGTTTATCTCAGCGGTGAAGGACCGCGCTTGTTGCTGAGAACCCCCCGTCGACCGACTCCTGGTCGAGTTGGCGCAGCATCGACCAAGATGTCCTGGGGGCCCAAATGGAACACCATCACAGCATCGAAGACGCGAAGCTCGCGCAGCATCGACTTGAAGCGCTGGCGCTTGAGAACGAACTCTTTCGCCGAGCCCAGGTAGAGCTCGAAGCGGAACGCGACGAAAACCTGTCGCTGTTTGAAAATGCGCCAGTCGGCTTTCTGGTGCTGGAGCCAAGCGGGGCGATCCGTCGCGCCAATCAACGAGGGGCAAAGGCTCTTGGCGTTGCCCCGTCGGGGCTCATTGATCAAAGCTTTCTGCAATTCGTAAGTCCGCTGTCCGAGGACTCGTTTGCCGAACATCTTGTCTTCGTTGACGGAAAAAAGATTGAAGCGTCAAACGACCTGTTGATGCTGCGGGCAAACGGGGGATCGTTTTGGGCGCGCACACGAAGCGCGTTCTCGCCGGCGGGAACGCGCCAAAGTGCGGGCATCATTTTGACCATCGATGAGATCGACGATCGGGTGATGGACATGCACTCGCAGATCGAAGCATCGCCTTCCGCCCAGGCGCTTGCGCCCGTAGCGATGGCGGACCATTGCGGTTGCATCCTGTTGGTGGACGATGATGAACTCGCAGTAAATGCGCTTGCGCGGGTGCTTCACCGGATGGGTTACGAGATTGCGACCTTCACCGACCCCGAAGAAGCGTTGGCAGCATTTCGCGAGTCGCCCAACGACTATGATGCCGTCATCACCGACTATCAAATGCCCGGCATGAACGGCATTGCGCTCTGCGAGAAGCTGCGAACGATCAAGCCAGAGCTACCGTTGCTCTTGACCTCTGCGGATACGAGCGAGATCGATCCGGTTCGCGCCAAAGAGGTCGGCGTCGAGCACATGCTGCCAAAGCCGTTTTCTGCGGAAGAACTTTCGCAGTGGCTCGAGGTTGCGGTGCCCGACGAGCCCTAGCCCTGATCTTGGTTGGGCTTGGTTGGGCTTGGTTGAGCTTGGTTGAGCTTGGTTTAAGGAAGAACGTCGACTGCGCGTTGTCGCAGCAAGTCGTCGACCAAGACGAGGCACGCCATCGCTTCGACCATGGGGACTGCGCGCGGCAGCACGCACGGGTCGTGTCGGCCCTGGGCTTCGAGGGTTACCGGGTTGCCCTCTCGATCGACCGTTTGCTGGGCCTTGCCGATCGTCGCAGTGGGCTTAAACGCCACGCGAAACTCGATCGGCATTCCGTTGCTGATGCCGCCTTGGATCCCACCCGAGCGATTGCTCGAGGTAGCGGGGTGAGTGCCGTCGCCGGGTGTTGAACCCGGGCTGGGTATGAAGGGGTCGTTGTGTTCGCTGCCCGACAGTTCGGTGCCTCCAAAGCCGCTTCCGATCTCAAAACCCTTGACCGCGGGTAGCGAGAACATGGCTCCGGCAAGTTGGGCGCTCAGCTTTTCGAACACCGGCTGGCCCAAGCCCGCAGGCACGTTGCGAATGCAGCACGCAACGACGCCACCGAGCGAGTCGTCGTTGCGTCGGGCCTCGTCGATGCGTTCAATCATCAGCTCGGCTGCCGCCTGGTCGGGGCAGCGCACGATGTTGGATTCGATTTGCTCAAGCGACACTGTTGCCGAGTCGACCTTTGCCTGCACGGACTGCACGCGGTCAACCCACGCCAACACTTCGATGCCTTCGAGTTGGGCGAGGATCTTGCGCGCAACGGCTCCGGCCGCGACGCGTCCAATGGTTTCACGGGCGCTTGCGCGGCCACCCCCCTGCCAGTTGCGCAGGCCGTATTTGGCTTCGTAGGTGAAGTCGGCGTGGGAAGGACGGAAGAGGTCCTTCATGTTCTCGTAGGCGGAGGGCCGCGCATCGGAATTGCGAACCAAAAGCGAAATCGGGGTGCCGATGGTGATGCCCTCAAAGACGCCGGACAAAATTTCGACCTGGTCCGCCTCTTTGCGCGGAGTCGTCAGACGGCTTTGGCCGGGCTTGCGACGATCGAGGTCTTTTTGGATTTCCGCTTCGCTGATCGTGAGTCG
>JBLHOB010000142.1:0-7123 GCA_047619425.1 Myxococcota bacterium | reverse complement strand
ACCTCCCGGGCCGCGTTGCCGGGATTGCCGTGTTGGTAAATCACCAAGGGCGCACCTGCTTCGGCGCGTTCTCTCGGCAGGGCGAGGGTAAACGCAATCGGTGTCGAACCGTCCATTGCGAGTCGCCCCAAACTGTCGCGTACGAATTGATTGCCCGTGCGAAACTGAGGCGCGTACCACGTGCCGTGGACGATCGCCTCAACCGCTCCCGATTCGCGTTCAACCGAATCGATCGAGAACTCGGGCAACGGTTGTTTGTGGATACGCCGGCGTATTCGCAGCATGTTTTTTGAAATGTCGCCCAGCGTCCCGGTTGTCACCGCAACGACGAGAGCGATGTCATCACGAGGCACCGGTGGTGACTCTACGTGCTCAACAACCCAAAGGGCCGAGGCGACCCGCGCCCTTGCCCGGCGCACCGCCTTGGAGTCGTCCTCCCGTCTCGGAGCAAGCACGCGGCTCATGAATGGTGAGGGCTCAAACGGCCTGTCCGCCGCCGCACGCAAAGCCCGAGTGACGACCACCGCGTACTTCCCCCCAAGCTGTGAAGGCAACAGAGGCAATAACAGCAAAGAGTGTTGTTCGACCTCCATCTCGTTGTAGTCGGCGCGCAACTCAACATCGAAGGGAATCCGCTCGCCAAAGGTCTCACTCCTCGGGTCTACGTCAATCAATTGCACGGCGGACGCGGGATGGACCGACTCCGTTGCATTGTGCGGCAGGGAATCGAAATCAATCGCATCGGAGAGCGCGATATAGATATGGCCAACAGGACTGAACCCGTCGAGATTCGACACATCGCTAATCAACAATTCGCCCAGTACGTCGAGCCTTGACGGAGTGTCAACTACAGGCAGATCGACTCGCAGGCGAGTCGGGGAACTCGGATCACGCCGGGTGAAGTAGTCGTCGGGAAAAGGAGAAGACAGCCCGCGCGCCTCTCGATCGTATTCAATCACCGCGGGCTCTCCCTGCCCTGCCGTTGCAAACAACAGGCTCCGGTGCACACTGTCCTGTGTCCATGCGAAAACACAGCGCTCGGCCGCAGGAAGCTGCCCAACCGGATTGATCACCACGAACGAATCGCGGTAACGCGCCATATCGAAGGTGAGACGCGCCTTGCCGCAGCCGAGGGCAAAGCTCTCGACCATCGACTGCGATGGAGCTGAGGAGAATTCGAGTTGGATCCATTCGCCTCGCGGCAATTCGCGAGTCCCCTGCGCGGGCCAACTGGAAAGCAACGCCGCCTCCGGCTTTCGCACGGGAGTGGGGACGAAAAACGAAAAGCGCTCGCTGCGCAGGCTCGAGCCATCCACACCCAGGAAGTGTGCGCGTACTGACAGCACGTGAGTTCCGCCGCCAACGTCGAATTGCAACGAGACGGGGCGCACCAGTCCGCCGATGCCAAAGGCATTGACGTCAACGCTGGCACCGTCGAGCCGTGCGCTGAGCGTTCCCGGCACGTAACCCGCGGCCAAGGACAGCTCCAATTGAGCGTTGCCCGATGCCAGCTTGACCGGGTTCAAAACAAACGGCTCGTCTCGGGCATCGCAGCCCACAACAAGTAAGCCGATAGCTGCGATCAGCCACCGTGCACCCATTTGCCTGTTCTGCACCGAGGCGCCCCCCAATGCTAGCGAGCCTACCATAGGGCTATCGTCATCGTTCGCGACGATGTCGGCCGTTGCAGGCCGCGTTTTTCGACGGGCAGTATCGGAAGCGCCACACCGCAAGCGTGTTATGGTTCGCGGTCAATTAGCGAGGAGCAAGGTAGTTTCCTCCCGTTGAGCTTTGCCCCGCGCACGCAAGCCAGAGACCGGCGGGCGGGACTCTCCCGACATTGACTAGACCCCACGAAGCTCCATCGAGATCTACCCACACCATCCTCATCGAATTCCTTCGAAATGCCAGGAGTACGCAATGGCCGAATCGTCAACGCCCCGCATCGCGAGCATCGCATCCACCCTCGGTAAGTTCGCACCTTTTTGTGTCATCTCAGCGCTACTAGGTGTGCAGATTGGCGTGGTCCCGCCCTTGATCGCTTTCTACGTCTCGGCCCTGGGCTTGCTGGTTGGCCTGCTTGCACTGATCATCGGGATCGTCGCAGTCATCATCACTCGCAATGCCGAGGACAATGCCGGCCGGAATGCAGGTCTGGTGGGCATCGTCGCGGGTGCGGCGATGTTCGCAACCACAGCTGCAATCGTTGGCGGCGGTAATAATGCGCCTCCGATAAACGACATTACGACTAACCTCGACAACCCACCGGCCTTTGCCACGGCCGCCGAAGTCCCCGACTTTGAAGGCCGCGACATGAGTTACCCAGCGGACTTCGTGGAAATTGTCCGCGAGCACTACAGCGATCTCGAACCGATTCGCGTGTCGCAAGATGCGACAGGCGCCTACCAAAAGGCGATCGCCACGGCCCAGAGCCTTGGCTGGGAGATCGTGCACCAGGATCCGCAGCAGCTTTCAATTAACGCGCGAGAAACGTCTTCGATCTTCAAGTTCGTCGATGACATAGTGATCCGCGTTCTGGCCGAAGACGGCGGCGCCGTGATTGACGTGCGATCGAAGTCCCGGGACGGAAAGTCAGACCTGGGTATCAACGCGGCGCGCATTCGCGAATTCGCCGAGGCGATCAACCGCTAGTAGCCACCCGCGGCGACAGCGGCGAGCCCGCCGGTCGCCCGTCGCACTACTTGCCCTGAAAGTTGGGGTCGCGTTTTTCCAAGAACGACGCGACGCCCTCGGCAAAGTCCTTGGTCCGAAACAGCGGAATCAGCTGCATGAAGACGTGGTGGATGTTCGCTTCAAACGACTCCACTTGAGCCATGCGCATCATGCGCTTTGTCGCCTGTACCGCGAGCGGTGCGTTGGCGGCAATTTCCCTGGCCAACTTCATGGCCGCATCCATCAGCTCGTGGGCCGGGACAACCGCATTCACGATCCCATACTCGAGACATTGCTCGGCGCTAAGTTTGCGCCCGGTAAACATGATCTCGCTGGCAAGCGACCAACCGACGATCCGGGGCAACAGCCACGTGCCGCCACTCTCTGGGATTACTCCGCGCTTGGTAAAGGCGGCCGACATCTTCGCGGTGTCAGCGGCGATGCGAATGTCGCAGCCCAGAGCCAGGTCCATCCCATAGCCCGCAGCGCCACCGTTCAGCGCACAAATGGTTGGCTTATCTAAGCCGTGAAGAACCGTGGGCGGCGCGTCGCGCAAGTCGATGGTGGTTGCGCCCTGCCCGACTCCACCACCGCTGGATTCGCCGTCAAAGCCTTTGCCGGCGGCTTGATCCTGTAAGTCGAGCCCTGCGCAAAAGCCCCGCCCTGCACCCGTGATCACGATCACCCGAACATCATCGTCGCGTTCGAAGGCAATTAGGGACTCGCTGAAGGCGGCCAGCATCTGCCCCGAAATCGCGTTCATCCGCTCGGGGCGATTGAGGGTGACGATCCCAACATGGTCTTTCTTCTCGACGAGTAGATCGGGCATGAGCTCTCCTTCGGGCTTCTCGGTTCGTTGCATCGCTGGCGACGACTCCGCTTACTCGTAGTTCAGTATGCGTAACCCGCGCTGGTTTATTTCCGGCTTCAGACCGCTACTCATCAATGCCCAGCGCTCGCATCGCAGTCTCTTTGGCCCAGCGGTAATCCGCCTTGCCGCTAGGCGCGCGCACAATCGTCTCGACGAAGACAAACTTCTTGGGAAGTTTGTACGCAGCGATGGACTGGCTCGCGTGTTGCTTAAGCCCAGCTTCATCGGCGCTCGCCCCCTCGCGCAGTTGCACCAGCGCCGTCACCTGGCTGCCGAAGCGTGCGTTAGGTGTGCCACAGACCACCGCGTCGTAAACACCGATATGATCCTTCAATGCGAGTTCGACTTCCTCGGCGAAGATCTTTTCGCCACCGCTGTTGATCGTGACCGAGTCTCGGCCCAACAGCTTCAAGCGGCCATCGGCTTCGATCATCGCACGATCACCGGGCACCGAGTAGCGAACCCCGTCGATCACTGGAAACGTCTTCGCTGTCTTTTCTTCGTCGTCGTAGTAGCCGAGCGGCACGAGCCCCGCGCGAGCAAGCCAACCGATCTCCTCGGAGCCGGCGTCGAGGGGATGTGTGAGGTCATCGCTCAACACAATGTTGCCCTCGGTCATGTCAAACTTCCCGGTCGAGATTCCCGAGTCTTTCGTCGAAAAGTGCTGGGCCTGGGCCCCCGTCTCCGAAGAGCCCAATGCGTCCATGATGCGAATGTGTGGGAGATGGCCGAGCAACTCTTTCTTTAAGCCGGCGGTGAAGATCGCGCCACCCGACGTGACGAGAGAAAGACTCGACAAGTCGTACTTCTTCTTTTCCAGCTGGTCCATCAACGGCCGAGCAAAGGCATCGCCGACGATCGTCACCGCGTTGATCTTCTCACGTTCGATCGTCGACCAAATGTCATCGGGGTTGAAGCGCTCGACGTCCGATTGCACGAAGACCGTCGCCCCGATGTGCCACATGTTGAACACCACCCAGTGAGCGGCGCCGTGCATGAACGGCGGTGAGGGAAGCGACCGCATTTGTGCGCGCGCCTTGACGCGCTCTTGCAACGCTTCGATCGACTCTGCAACACCCCCCGCAGCAAGTGCCGCCCGGTGGATGTCTTCGTTGCGCCAGATCACGCCCTTGGGCATGCCCGTCGTACCACCGGTGTAAAGGATATACAGATCGTCCTTTGACACTTCGTCGGCGAGGGGCTCGGGGACGGCTTGCGCGAGCGCCTGCTCGTAATCAATCGCGCCGGGTAACAACCCATTGCCAGAATCATCGGCAACCTGCAGCCAGAGTTTCACCTGCGGCAAACGATCTCGCAGTTTTTCGAGTACCGGCACAAACGCGGCGTGATAGATAATCGCCTTCGCATTGGCGTTCTCGAACAAGTAGAGCAATTCTTTTTCGACGTAGCGATAGTTTACGTTGAAGGGCGCGGTGCGCGCTTTGAAGGCTCCCAGCATCCCTTCAAGATATTCGTTGCCGTTGTATAGATAGAGACCGACGTGGTCTTGTCCGGACTCCCAGTTTTCGAGTTCACTACGCTCGGTATGACATCCGAGCCCTGCCCCTTTGATCACTGCGGCGAGACGACGCGTTCGGTCTGTCACCTGCTGCCAAGTAAAACGTCGATCGCGGTACACAAGGCACTCACGATCGGGGATCGCTTCGGCTACGGCTTCGTGAAGTCTGGCCAGGTTGTACATCGGTGCTTATTCCTCTCCCAGCGCAATGCGCTTGGCCCATCGGTAGTCGGGCTTGCCACTCGGCGAACGTTCAATGTCAGCTACCAGGTGAAGTTCGCGCGGGATTTTGTAGCCAGCGATTTTGGTCCGACAATGGGCCTGGATCGCCTCGAGGCTCGGCGTTGCTCCGTCGCGTGGTTGCACGACTGCGGCGACCCGACTGCCAAACCGCTCGTCGGGCACACCGACCACCACCGCGTCGTAGGCATCGGGATGATCCTTCACCGCCGCTTCCACTTCTTCGGGGTAGATTTTTTCGCCACCCGAATTGATCGACACCGAGCCGCGCCCGAGCAACGTGATCGTCCCGTCTTCTTCGAGTTGCGCCCAATCCCCCGGCACCGCGTAGCGTTGCCCGTTCTTGGCGATGACAAATGTTTCGGCCGACTTCACAGGGTCTTTGTAGTAGGCGATCGGAATATCGCCGCTGCGGGCCACCTTGCCGCGCACCCCCGAACCCGGTGCGATCTCTTCAAGATTTTCATCCAGCACGGTCGTCCCGGGACCGGCCTTTACCGTCGGGCCACCACCGAGCATCGCGGTGTTGCCCTTGGTGATAAGGGACATGCCGTTGTTGCCGCTCTCGGACGCGCCGATGCTGTCGATGATCAAGAGGTTGGGGAGATGAACAAAGAAGTCGTCTTTTACCGTCGGCGAAAAAATTGCCGCCGTGCTCACCACGAGAAACAAACTTGAAATGTCGTGACTCGATTCCTTTGCGCCCGTTGTGTCCAGGGCCTCAACCAGGGGACGGCCCATCGCGTCGCCGGTGATCATCAACACGCCTGCCTTCTCTTGTTCGATCAACCGCCAAACTTCGTCGGGGTTGAACTTCGAGACCAACACGATCTTGCCGCCGACAAAGCTACCCCCCATCACCGCCCACTGTGTTGCGCCGTGCATGAGCGGGGCAATCGGGATCGTGCAGCGCTGGTTCGGGTCGCGCTTCGCCCAATCGATCATTTGCTCGGGGCTCGTCAGGCGCTCGCCGGTTTGCGGGTCGTTGCCGCCGCCGAGTGCGAAGAAAACGTCTTTCTGGCGCCATACCACGCCCTTGGGCATGCCCGTGGTGCCGCCGGTATAGAGGATGTAGTGGTCGTCGGGAGACCGCGGTCCGAAGCCACGCGAGGGCGATGCTCCTGCGAGAGCGGCTTCGTAGTCGACCGCGTCGAGACCGTGATCACGTGCCGGGGTGCCGTCGTCGATTTCGACGACATGCTTGAGTTGCGGGAGACTCGCGCGAACGGCAGCAACCCGAGGACTGAACTCTCTTGCCACGATGAGAGCCTTTAGGTCGGCATTGTCGAAAATGTATGAGAGTTCGTCTTCGACGTAGCGAAAATTGATGTTGATCCAAACCGCTCGAATCTTGAAGACCGCCCACAACGCCTCGACCCACTCCATGCAGTTGTACGCGTAGATGCCGACGTGATCGCCGGGGCCAACGCCGTTTGCGGCCAAGTGATGAGCGAGCCGATTCGCCCGCACATCCATTTCGGCGTAAGTGCAGCGCTTACCTTCCGCGACCAAATACTCGCGATCTCCGAAATGGTCGACGGCGTTTTCGAACAGGTCAGCGAGATTGAATTCCATCAGATGCATCCTTCGTGAGTGGCTCAGTGCGTTCGTTGACTGGTGTCGCGCGAGGTCCGCGCAAAGAACGAGGCCTAGGCCGACCGAGCATAACATTGGAGACGGACCGTGCTCTGTCGACGGCCAGATCAGGATTCGCCAAGGCGCTATTTCTCAGTGCGGAGCCCTGCGCGAGGCACTACCGTAACGCGTGTGCCCCGGCCGTCGACTCGCGTACAGCCATTTGTACCGCGCTCGCTACGGAC
>JBLHOB010000141.1:0-7125 GCA_047619425.1 Myxococcota bacterium | reverse complement strand
AACGAGTCCATCACTTACGTGCTCAACCATGTGGACACGCCCCAGGCCAATGACCCAGGCGGGCTCACCGCCGAGGAAGTCAGAGACGACCGCAGGCAGGCCAACCAACGCAACGTCGATCTCAAAAGCGGCGAGGCCATCAAGAACACCACTCTCGGCGTCGTCTATCGCAAGGCCTACCGCGAGCACCACGAGACCACGGTCACCACTTACCTCAACCTTCGCGACTTCGACGGGCGCATCCCCTCTAATTCACGCGGAGAGATCGAACTCGATCGCACATTTGGTGGCGGCAACGTCAAGCACGCCTACACCAAGTCTCTACTCGGCTTCAAAAACCGACTCACAATTGGTGTCGACGCGGACGGTCAGCGCGACAAACGCAAGCAACGCGGCCTCGATGGCGACGGTAACGTCACGACCCTTTCCGTCGACGAAACGCAAAACGTGACCAGCGTCGGTGCCTTCGTTCAAGACGAAATCAATCTTGCTGAAAACGTCTTACTCAGCGCTTCGGCTCGCTACGACTACGTGCACTTCAAAGTCTCCGACGACTTCACAGACGACGTCACAGGAGATGACTCCGACAAGGTGGACTACGACGAGTGGAGCTTCGCGGGTGGTATTGTCTGGTCGCCCGTCGCGTACGCAAACCCCTTTGCCCGCATTGCAACATCATTTGAAGTTCCCACCACCACTTCCTTCGCAAACCCCGAAGGCGGCGGGCTCAACGAGAGCCTCGACGCGCAAACGGCCACACACTTTGAGCTTGGCAGCAAAGGCATCTTGAGCGACTGGCTTCGCTACGAAGTCGCGGCCTTCTACATCGTCGTGAAGGACGAGCTTCTTCCCTATCGGCCGATGTTCACAACCTTCTACGAGAACGCAAAAAAGTCCGAGCGAATCGGCTTTGAGCTCGCCCTGAATGCCCAACTCCATCGCGACTTGCAAGCCACCGCGAGCTACACACACTCGGACTTCACTTTCGACAAGTTCACCGACGGCAACGGCAACCGGTTCAACGGCAATCGCCTTCCCGGGGTGCCGAAGAACATGGCGAGCCTCGTAATCGACTACGAACACCTGTGCGGCGTGTTCGCAACGGCCGACATTCAGTACATCGACGAACGCGAGGCCGACAACGCAAACAGCGTCGAAGCCAAAGACTACGCAGTGCTCAACGTGCGCGGCGGCTACGAGCGCGCCGTTGGCGCCTGGGAGCTATCGGGCTTCGTCGGCATCAACAACATCACCGGTCAGAAGTACATCGACAGCTTGCGAATCAACGATGGCAACATGCGTTTCTTTGAGCCCGCACCGCGCCGCAACTACTACGGTGGCGTTGGGGTGACGCGACTCTTCTAGCCTGCAGCTGTTCGATTAGAGCTGCTCGATCTCTGGAAGCTCGCCAATCAACGGCGAAAGGTACGTTCGAAAGCTCGGAGCGATATCGCATCCGTCGACAATGTACTCAAGCGGCAGGGTTCGCGTCTTACCCGCAACGTCGCTGAGTTCGACGCGTTCGTACTTCACCTGATACGGCGAGTCGCTGACGCGTTGAATTGCAATCGAGCCGTTTTCGACACCGTCGACGGCAAGCTCCGCCGCCTTGCGTGCCGAAGCGCGCGCTTCAAGTTGATCCACTTCACTCACGCAACCCGCGAACGAGCGCTGCAAGTAACCGAAAGTATCAGCGCGAACGCGCAAGCCCTGCCCTAGCCTCTCTTTGATCAGCGCAATCATGTAGTCGCCCAATGCGCCCGTGCCCGAGAGCTGCACGTTGCCGTGGGCATCCTTCTCGATATCGGCGGCGAGTTTTTCCGTGATCGACATGCCTGATGCATCGTGGATGCCCTCAGACATGGCGATAATGCAGCGGCCGTACTTTGTGTACATGCGATCGACGTCGGCCGTAAACGTGTCGAGATCAAACGCAACTTCCGGGACGTAGATCAAGTGCGGTCCGTCGCCGTCCCGGGTGCGCGCCATCATGCTCGCCGCGGTCAAGAAGCCCGCGTGTCGCCCCATAATGATGTCCACTTTGATCCCTGGCAAAGCCGCATTGTCGAGTTGATCTCCCATCAGCGCCTGGGCGACGAATCGCGCCGCCGACGGGAAGCCCGGCGTGTGGTCGTTGCACTCCAGATCATTGTCGATGGTTTTGGGGACATGGAAAGCGCGCAGGTCGTAGCCTTCACTGCGTGCCATCTCGTTGACAATGCGCGCCGTATCGGAGCTGTCGTTGCCACCGATGTAAAAGAAGTAGCGAACGTCGTTTTCGGCGAAGCTGTTGAAGATCTTCTTGCAGTAGGCCTCATCGGGCTTGTCGCGACTGCTGCCCAAGGCTGAGGACGGCGTGTTGGCAATGCGATTGAGTCGGTCCATGGGGATGTCGGTCAGATCGATGTAATCGCCCTCGACGATGCCGCGCACCGCGTGATGCGCGCCAAGAATCTTCCCTACGGCGTCGCAACCGCGCAGGCCCTCAATGCAGCCGACCAGGCTTTGGTTGATCACGGCGGTCGGGCCGCCAGATTGTCCGATTACTGCGTTGCCCACTAATGACTTGGTCATGGAAGTCCGTCTCTCATTTGCTTGAATAGGAAGCGCAGAACATACGAAACTGGCCTATTGGCGTCGACGACACCCTGCCTCGCCGCACCGAGCACGCAATCTCGCAACGCTAGTTGTATCGGCACCGAAAACCCCGGGTATAGTCTGAAACCCAGCCTTCAAACGCTTCTTCGGAACTACGCGTGAGAACACATCTCCCCAACCGGCGCGTACCCGCACGTCGACCACGAGAAATTAGGCGAGGCCATCGTTGATCGACATCACACCATTTTCGCTGATGGCCGCACTGGTCCTATCCGTCGGCTTGCTTGTCGCTTCATTGCGCCCCCATTGGATTATTGAATGGAGGGCCGTGGTCTTCGCCGGGGTGGCCCTCATCAGTCTGGGCGCGATCTTCTCACTGATACGCCTCGACCCGCTCGGGCTCACGATTGATGTCGACCCCGCGAGCGAACCACTGATCAACCCCCGAGACCCGGGGATTCCGATCTATCAACAAGCGGTCCGGGACTTTGGCAACGACGACGTTTACGTGGTCGTGATGGAAACCGAGGGCACCTTCGAACGCGACAACCTCGAAACCCTCCACCGTCTCACACACAAATTGCGCGGCCTGCGCGGTGTCGCCGGGGTGCAGAGCCTCGCACGTGTTCTGTCCGTGGATTACGACGCAGAGCGAGACATCGTCAGCGTCAACAACTTCATGAACCGAGTCCCGGAAAGCGACGAAGCACTCGAAGCACTCCGGCGACGGGCCCTGCAAGACCCTCTCTATCGCAAGACTCTCATCTCGGGTGACGGGCGCGCGGCCGCCATCAATATCAGCTTTCGCCCGATGACCGACGCCGAGTTTGTCGAACTCGATCTCGATGGCCAGATCATCGCCCTTCTCGAAGCGGAAAGTCGAGAAGGCCGCAACTTCTACATCGCCGGTCGTCCCCACGTACGTGCCCAGGCCTATCACCTGATGGTGGGAGATCTCGTCCGACTCATCCCCGTCGCAGTCCTCGTGGCAGCACTGACCATGTGGTTGATGACCGGTTCGATCCAAGGTGTGTTGATCCCGCTCTCCTCGTGCGTACTCGCAACACTTTGGGTATTTGGCGCAATGGCGGCGGTGGGCATCGACATCAACCTCATCACCCTGGTTCTTGGCTCGATGATGATCTGCATTGGCAGCGTATACGGCGTCCACGTCTATTCGCGCTTTGAAATTCACGCCGCCAATGCGGCCCCCGGCGAGAGCCCAGCGCTTGAGTGCCTTCGTTATGCGCGCACTCCCGTATTGATGGCGGGCCTAACGACCTGCATTGGATTTGCGGCGCTCTTGCTCGCCGACATTCCCGCAACCAATGAACTCGGTTGCTTTTCAATTCTGGGCGTTGTCTCGGTGACTTTGCTTTCGCTCACCTTCGTGCCCGGGGCCATGTCGCTGGTCAAAGTCAAAGACCCGGGCGTCCCCGTGTCGAACGGCACCGTGCTGAGTCGCAAGTTTGGAATCTTTCTCGACCGAGCACTCACCTCCATCGAACACCTCGCTGTCGACCGGTCGAGCCTCGTCATTGGTGTCTGGAGTGTGGCTACGATGGCCGCACTCGCTGCCATTCCGCAGATCACCATCGACACCGATGTCATCACGTTCTTCAAAGACGACTCAAGGGTTCGCACAGACTTTACAGCGATCAACAAACTCATCACCGGCGCTGTGCCGATCTACGTCATGGTGACTGGGCCAGAAGAAGGCACGTTTCGCGAGCCAGAGAACCTTCGCATCATCGCCGCACTCCAAACGCAGTTGGAGGCGCTGCCCGGCGTCAGTCAGGTGCTCAGCTCCGTTGACTTCGTGCGTCTCGCAAACCGAGCCATGAACTCGGGCGACCCGACACAGCACCGCATCCCGGACTCCCGCGCCGCCGTAGCCGAAGCGACTTTTCTTCTCCCCAAGTCTCAGCTGCGACGCTTCTCGACGTCCAATCACGCTCGAGTCAACCTGATCGTTCGCACCGGGCGTGCGGGCTCTGCTGCAGTTCGCGCGCTGGAAGCCGACATCCATCAAACCCTTGCCGACGCACAGCTGCCGGCGCAATTCAAAACGGAAGTCAGTGGCAACGCGGTGCTGCTGAATCGCAGCGCCGACGGAATCGCGGGCAACCAGGCCACCCAGGTTACGTTCGCAGCCATCGCGATCTTCACGCTCATCTGCGCGGTCTTTAGATCCCTTCGAGTAGGACTTATCGCAATGGCACCCAACATCGCGCCAGTGCTGATCTTTTTCGGGATCCTCGGCACCGGGATCGCACCGCTATCGCTGCCCACAAGTCTGATCGGCAGCATCGCCTTGGGGATCGCGATCGACGACACCATGCACTTTCTGGTCGCCTACCAGGCCCAGCGCGCGCTTGGGAAAAACGCCGAACAAGCGGCGCGCCACTGCGTGCGCAACGTCGGCCGCCCCATCATCCTCACCAGCATCATGCTGGTCGTAGGCTTCTCGATGATTCTGATATCGGGGTTCGCAACCCTACAAGAGTTCGGAGTTCTCACTGCCATGACGATGGCAATCTGCCTAGGGACGGACCTCGTATTTTTGCCAGCCCTGTTGGTGCGGCTCGACCGGTAGCGCCGCAGGCGACCACGTCACGTGCATCGCAGATGATCCCCGGTGCGAATCAGTTGCCCTGGGAGAGTCGACGCTGACTGAAGTGCTGTCTGTTGAACTTTGGCGTTGTATCGAGGCTCAACAAGTTTGAGCGCGAGCTCGTGCCTAGCAGCAAGTCTCGCATGGTCGAGCGGGCGGCGATCCAGGTTTCCCCATACGAACGGATCGACTCAACGTCCACGTTCATTTCCTTGATTTCGACGTCGTACTCGTCCCAGTAGCGCACCTTGATCGGGATGTAGTGCTCTTGCTCGATGTAGCTCAAGCTTCGATGGACCTGGCTCGTGCGAAGATCCGTCACCAACGCATCCACGACAAACACGGTGAGCCCAGCCACAACCTCGTCGGGAAGCCGCTTGTATTCGGCGCCATCGATGTCGTGATACGCGAGATCGTCGAAGGTGTAGTCGGTGCCGAGCAGCGGCGTGCTCTTCAAATCGACTCGTCTCACCAAGCGATCGCTGGGCTTGTAGATAAACTCGTCATCGGGGCCGGGCTCCCGGGCGATCATCAAGTAGCGGGTGTGCCGCATGTCGAATGGACTCGTCACCTCAATCAACAAACTTGCGTTTTTGCCGTCAACCGGCTCTTCATTCTCATCGCGGTTGTCTTCGAGGCTCGCGGTGAAAGCCGTCGCCTGCTCGCTCCCTCCCGGGTCCGATGAGACGATTTCGACCTTCTGCACCCCACGACGGTATTTGTTGGCGAGCATGCGTCGATAGATTTCTCGACCGTCAAGGACTTCGTCCGAAAGGCTGGTTGCCGTGTCCTCGGATTCTTCGACGCCGGCCTCGACCGCCTGTGTTTCGGCCTGCACTTCGCCAGATCGAGCGGCACTCGGGTTTTTGCCCTGCGCACCCCCAGCAAGCAAAAGCAGCGCGAACAAACTGGGCACTAAAGAGTGAGCAACGTGTCTACCGATCCAATTCATGAACCAAGTTATCCACCGCTTCCGCACCGCCGTCAACGGCCTGTAGGCTTCCGCCCCGTCGCGGCGCCTCAACCGACGCTTCTGGCGACAAAAAACGGGATTCTATATTCTGCTCGCCACTTCGCTGAACAGGTTTACAACTCCACTCGCTTGCTAGCCCCAGGGTTCATTGTCATGTCACGCTTTCCGCAGCTCTCATTTACCGTCGGCATGCCCAACATGGTGCCGGACCAACTCTCCGAAGTGGAGTTGCTCAAGATCTATGCGGAGTTTCAATGGGTGCAGCTCGGAAGTGCCCTCGATTGCCCATCGCATCAACTCGTAAGCGATGAGGGCGAGCGCCTGTACGCGAGTGTCATCCAGGTTGAATCACGCTTCGGACGAAGTGGAAGCATCTCTCAGTTTCAAGAGGGAGACATCGTGCACGCGCGCGGGTCGGTCAAGTTCTACGCCAAGCACTTTGTTGAGGGCTGGACCCTATTCGACAAAGAAGAAGTGCCCGAACATGTAGTCGCTGGCATCAAGACCAAGGCCGACCTCGAGAGCGTCGATGCAACCTGGATCTGCATGACCAACGCCATCGTCGCGCGCCTCGCCGACAACAGTCGCCTCAAGACATTCAGCCCAGCGGGCATCAAAGACAAGGACGTACCCGCATCAGCCGAAAAGCCGCACGGCATTGTCGAACACGAAGACGTGATGCAAAGCGGCCAAGTCCCGCCCTATTTCGAATCGAGCCGGCTCACCGACATCGTCCCGATCGACCCGAGCCCGACCCCGTATGCGATCCAACTCGAAAACGACCTCAACGGTGCGGGCCTGCTCTACTTTGCACGCTACATCGCAATGATGAACTACGCCGAGCGGATGTTTTTGCTCCACAAACTGCCAAGGCCTTTTTCGCAGCCCCTCATTCACTTCCTATCCACAGAGCGACGGCGCTCCTACTTCTTCGCCAACG
>JBLHOB010000140.1:0-7165 GCA_047619425.1 Myxococcota bacterium | reverse complement strand
TGGACGTTTTGATCGAGTCCATGTCGAGGTTCACTTCACTGGGCGGTGTCTGGGGTTTCTCGGGAGAATTCACTCGGCATAGGTAGTGAAAGGGAGGGAACCGGTCAATCCGCGATCCCGGGTTCTGGCAGGGAAATCGCTTGTTTGTCGCCGACGCTCTCAGGCCGCATGGCATGCTACGCTGCGAGCCGTGATTATCGCGGTGGTTATACCCGCGCTCGATGAGGCCACCACGATTGAAGAGGTGGTCGAGAGCGCACTGGGAGACGAAGTAGAGGTCATCGTCGTCGACGGTGGCAGCCAGGACGGCACCCCAGAAAGGGCAACCCGAGCCGGTGCACGAGTAGTTAGTTCCCAACGCGGCCGCGCCCGGCAGCTTCAGGTTGGGTTTGAAGCGAGCAAAGGTGACGTCGTTCTTTTTCTGCACGCCGATACGCGTCTTCCACCAGGGTGGGAGAGGGCGGTCGCGGTAGCTCTTGGCGACGCTTCCTATGTTGGAGGCGCATTTCGGTTGACGTTCGAAGAGCAAGACGTGCGAATTCGCAGGCTCGAGTGGCTAGCTCGCCTGCGGATCGCCGCGACAGGGTTTCCGTACGGTGACCAGGCGCTGTTTGTGCGCCGTAGCGTGCTCGCCGATATCGGCGGTGTGCCCGACGTGCCCGTGATGGAGGACGTCGATCTCGTCGCCGCCATGAAGCGCCGCGGCAAGCTCGCCATGCTGTCGCTGCCCGCCGTGACGTCGGCCCGTCGCTACCTCGACCACGGCGTTGTGCGTGTTTCGATTTTGCACTTTTTTGCCATGATGGGCTGGGCGCTCGGCGTCCCGCGTGAGCGCATTGCCCGATGGTTGGGCCGATGAGCGCAGCTGTCGTAATTGCACCGGGCGACGGATCGGTCAAGCACGCTCTGCGTCGTCTTTCTGTTTATATCATTCGCAACCGTCGCTACTACGCGATGTGGGCGGTGACGACGTTTGGTTACATCGGGGCTTTTGTCGCGGTGCCTATACTGACGGGGAGTGTCGTTCAAAGTGCCGTCGAGGGCGCTTCTAGCAGCGACCTGACGTTGAAGTGCGCGATGCTGTTCGGCGTCGTGCTCATCCGCATGCTGTTCCGTTACTTCTCGCGCACGATGGTTTTCGACGCGGCGCGCGAGGTTGAATACGAGATGCGAAACGACCTGTTTTCGCACCTGCAAAAGCTCCCGCAGTCCTTCTATTTCCGCTGGCGCACGGGCGACCTGATGAGCCGCTGCGTGAACGATCTCAATGCCGTTCGCCTGCTGCTTGGGCCCGGGATGCTCTCGGTGCTGCAGACGCCTGTGCTCTTTATCTCGGTATTTATCGCGATGGCGGCGATCAGCCTCAAGCTCGCGCTCTTTGTCATGATGCCATTTCCTCTGTTTGTCTTGATCGCGCGGGTGTTTGGCACCTCGATGCACGCGCGCTCGCTCGCTGCACAAGTCGGGCTCGGCGATATGTCCAATCAGGTGCAAGAAGCCATCGCAGGCATCTCCGTCGTGAAAGCCTATGCGATGGAAGAAGAGCAGCAGATCCGCTTCAAGCATTCGGCAGACGAGTTGCTGTCACGTCAGCTACGCCTTGTGCGCATCAACGCCGGCATGCCGATGATCGTGGGCCTGCTGCCCGCGGCCGCGATGTGTATTCTGCTTGTCGTTGGTGGCTCGTACTACAACGCCGGCGAAATCAACGTCGGTGACTTCTTCACCTTCTCGGTTTTCATCTTCCAACTCATCTTCCCCACGTTCATTATGGGATGGGTCTTCGCGATGGTGCAGCGCGGCGCGGCCGCCATGCAGCGCATTGACGAGGTGCTTTCGGTTGAGCCCGCGATCGCAGATGCCCCCGACCTCGAGCATGTCGACGCGCTGCGGGGCGAGATCGAGTTTCGCAATCTGTCTTTCCGCTACGGCACGGATGTCGCGGAATACGCGCTCAAGGACATTTCGCTCACCGTTCCACCGGGTTCGAGCATCGGCATTGTTGGGACGATGGGCTCGGGCAAGAGCACCCTCGCGTCGCTGATCCCGAGGCTTTTCGAAATTGAGCCGGGGCAGGTCTTCCTCGATGGAGTCGACGTCAACGAGATCCCCCTCAACGCACTGCGTTCATCGATTGCGATGGTGCCGCAAGATTCGTTTCTGTTTTCGATGTCGCTTGCGGAGAACATCGCCTACGGCTTGCCGGAGACCGACGCCGACCACGTACGCCGCGCAGCGCAACGCGCGCAACTCGACAAAGATATCGCCGATTTGCCAAAAGGATACGAGACTCTCGTTGGCGAGCGCGGTGTGATGCTTTCAGGTGGGCAGCGCCAGCGTACGGCGCTTGCGCGCGCGTTGGCCCTCAATCCAAGTATCTTGATCCTCGACGATACGCTCTCGAGTGTCGATGCAGAAACCGAGTCAGCGATTCAAAAACAGCTGGCTCAAGTCTTCGTCGGCTTGACGGTGGTTGTGGTGGCCAGTCGGGTGAGCACGGTCAGTGATTGCGATCAGATCGTCGTGCTCGACCAAGGCAAGATCGTCGAGCGAGGGACCCATGCAGAGTTGATGGCGCAGGGCGGGCTCTATGTACTGCTCGGCGAAGAGCAGAGAGATGAGGAGCACGCCGCCGATGTGCCTGCGGCATCCGAACCCGAGGTGACGCTATGAGCGCACCGGTCGGCGTTGGTGAAGAGGAAGAACTCGGCAAGGCGTATGACGTCTACTTGATGAGTTGGTTGTGGCAGTACGTGAAGCCATACAGCTCGATGGTGACCTTCAGCATCTTGATCGTGATCCCGATCTTCTTTTTGGAACTCGCACCCGCATGGATCGTGAAACACGGTCTCGATGGCATCGTGGCCGGCAAGGAGGCGGTTGCTCCAGTGGCCTCCAGCACGGATATCCTCGACGGGCTGGCCTCTCCAGGCTTCATCGAGAATATTTTGGCGCCGCCAAACGGGATGGACACCTGGGTCTGGTTGGCACTGATCTATGCCGCGGCCACCGTGATGAGCAGTGCGCTGCAATTTGTGAACATGATCGTGATGGCGACCACAGGCCAGCGCGCCATGCGCGACCTGCGGATCAAGATCTTCAAGCACCTCGAAGATCTGCATGTTGGCTACTTCGACCACATCCCAGTGGGGCGCCTGGTAACCCGCGTAACCAACGACGTTGAAAACGTTGCGGAGATGTTCTCGGCGGGGATCGTCGCGCTGGTTACCGACGTTGCAAAGATGGTCGGCTTCGGCGTGATGTTGTTCTTAGTCGACGCCAAGCTCGCGCTGGCGACGTTTACCGTCGTGCCGATCTTCATGGTGGCGGCGTTTATCTTTCGGTTGCGCATTCGTGAGGCGTTCCGAGAAGTGCGGGTGAAGATTGCGCACATCAATGCCGTGATTCAGGAAACCATCACGGGCATCAAGGTTGTGCAGCTGTTTACGCGCGAGAAGCGAAACTTCGACGACTTCGACGAGGTCAACGCCTCGCACCGCGACTCGTGGAAGCGATCCATCCACTACGACTCGATGCTCTTTGCGGCGGTGGAAGCCGCGGAAGGTTTGACGGTCGCGATCATCGTTTGGCAGGGCACGGGCATGGCCCAGGCCGGCACGATCTATGTCTTCGTCGCTTGGATGCGTCGCTTCTTTTTGCCCCTGCGCGACTTGTCGGCCAAGTACTCGGTGATGCAGTCGTCGATGGCGAGCACCGAGCGCCTCGCAGAGCTGATGAACACCGAGCCCGAAGTTGTCGATCCGTCGCTTGAGCAGGCCGAGGCCGCCGCCGCCGCGAGCCCGGTGAGCGAGAAGGGCTCCGTTGTTTTTGAGAACGTTTGGTTCGCTTACCAAGGGGAAGACTGGATCCTGCGCGATGTGTCGTTTCGCGTAGAGCCCCACGGCAAAGTGGCTTTCGTCGGCGCAACCGGTGCCGGCAAGACGACCATCATCAAGCTGCTGACGCGGCTTTACGACGTTACCCGTGGGCGAATTCTGGTCGACGGCATCGATATTCGAGAGATGCCCCAACGCAGCTTGCGCCGTCGGGTTGCGACGGTGCTGCAAGACGTCGTTCTGTTTAGTGGCACGGTGGCGGACAACATTGACTTGGGGCGCCCCGACGTGTCGCTGCAAGATGTAAAAGACGCAGCAAATGCGGTTGAGGCGGGAAGCTTCATCGAGCGGCTTCCGCGTGGTTATCAAACAGAGGTTCGCGAGCGCGGCAGCAACTTCTCTACGGGTCAGCGTCAGCTGTTGTCATTTTCGCGAGCCCTGGCACATGGTTCGGAGATCCTAGTGCTCGACGAGGCGACAAGTTCTGTCGACTCGGAGACCGAGCGGCTCATTCAACTCGGCATTCATACGCTGATGCAGGACCGCACCGCGATCGCGATTGCCCACCGGCTTTCGACGATTCGCGACGTCGATACCATCTATGTGTTGCGAGGCGGTGATCTCGTCGAGTCGGGCACGCATGACGAGTTGCTCGCACTTGAGGGCACCTACTCTGAGCTTCATCGCTTGCAAACGCAGGGGCAAGAAGTCGCTCCCCCGGCAGCTGCGCCGCTAACTCCGGCAAACGCCTGAAGCAATTAGGAAGAGCCACCGGAGTCTTTAAAATTGACTCCATTCGGGTGCGCGAAACCGGCTCTTTTTATGGCGTTTTTTGGGCCCAAATGGTATCAAGGGGATCCCCCCTGTCCTTTGGTTTGACTCGCGCAGTTGGAGTCTGACGGAGGTCCCCGTGATGGTGAATCGCCATTCGTTTCGTTGCTTCACTTCGAACATCGTTACCACCAAGAGCAGGACCCAGAGCAGGTCCAAGAAACAAATTTGGGTCTCAGGACACAGGGCCACAGCAAAACCATGGGCATGTGGTATCCATGCCCCGAAACGAGCAGCTTGGGCTGCTCAAACGGCCTCCGGTGATGTTCCGGTAGCGAAGTAGATGTTGGTGCGATTTTTGAAGTTGGCCCAGGTCCCCTCAAACGGGTTCTTGGCGTCGATTCGGGGCAACGGTTGAGGATCAAATCTCTCCAGGTTCACGGTTTTAAGTCATTCGTCGACAAGGTTGTCTTCAGCTTTGACGACGGGGTAACGGCAGTCGTCGGCCCGAATGGCTGCGGCAAATCCAATGTCGTAGACGCCGTACGTTGGGTGATGGGCGAACAGTCCCCCAAGCGTTTGCGCGGCAAGGGCATGGACGACGTCATCTTCGCCGGCAGTGAAAACCGCCCACCCATCGGCATGGCCGAGGTGGTGCTGACTTTCGATTGCTCCGACGGTGACGCACCGGCTGGCTACTCCGACTACAGCGAAATCGAGATCACGCGCCGCCTGTATCGCTCGGGCGAGTCCGAGTACCTGCTTAATAAAACAGCGTGTCGTATGCGCGACATTCACGACTTCTTCCGCGACTCGGGCATTGGCCAGCGTGGCTACACCATTGTAGAACAGGGTCGCATTGCCGAGATTGTCTCCGCCAAGGCGGACGAACGCCGGACATTGATCGAAGAGGCCGCGGGCATCAGCAAGTACAAGGCTCGACGCCGCGAAGCCGAGAGCAAAATCTCGAGTACCGAGACCAACCTCGACCGCGTCAATGATGTGCTCGGTGAGATCAAACGACAGATTTCTACGCTCGAACGGCAGGCCCGCAAAGCCGCCAAGTTCAAGCGCCTGCGCGAAACCCAGAAAATTCTCGATCTTTCGATCGCCGCCGACGAGCGCCGCGCGATGCAGCACATCGTCGAAGAGGCGTTGGCCAACCTCACCGCGCTGCGCGATCAGGTCACTGGCTTTGAGACCAACGTTTCCGAGCGCGAACTCAGGGCAGAAGAGCAGCATATCGCCCTCACCGAAAGTGAGAAGGCGGTAGCTCGGGCTTCTGAGGCGTTGTACGAGCTGCGCAGCGAGATCAAGCAAATCGAAGGCCAGATCGAGCTCAACCGTCGCGAGACCGACGGCCTCGAAGAGAGCAATCGCGGCCGTAACGAAGAGATCACCCGGCTGCGAGAGCAACTCGCCCAAGCCCAAGCCGAAGCCGAAGAAGCCGAGGCCGAGTTGGTTCAGCTCGAAGAGTCGTTGGGCAACGAGGGCGAAACCGTCCGCATCGCCGAAGAAGAGGCCAAGGCCGCTGCTGAAACGATGCGCGAACTCGAGCGCTCCCGCGAGACCGAAAATCAAGCGTTTGTCGGCATTCTGACTTCACTTGCCCGCGCCGAAGATCGCAGCTCTGCCGTCGAAGATCGCCGCGCCGAAATCGACCAACGCATGCGCACCGCAGACCGCGAGCTTGAGGTTCAGCAAACCGAAGCTGTCGCCGTTGGCCAAGAAGAGACTCAGCTCGAAGAGGGCTTGCGCAACTTGCTCGCCGATCGCGATCAACTCCAAGAGCAGCTGCGCAACGCGATTGCGGCCAACGAAGCCGCCGTTGAGGCGCTAAAGGTTGCACGCCGAGAGCGAGACGATGTGCGTAAGCACGCCGAAACGCGCAAGGCGCGACTGGGTTCGCTGCAAGAAGTACTTGAGAAGCGCGAAGATGTTGGCGAAGCAACGCGTCACCTTATTGAAGGTGGCAGTGAAGTGCGCGAGCAGTACGGCCTCAAGGGGTTGGTTCGCGAGTTTCTCGAAGTTGACGTAGAAGCCGAGAAGGCCGTTGAGGCGGTCTTGTCCGAGCGCGCGGAAGCGATCGTGGTTGAAAACGCCAGTGGCGCCGTCAGCGCACTCGACCGTTTGCGAGAGGCCGAAGCAGGCCGTGGTGTCTTCGTTGTCGAGCCGCGCACAGCACTTCCGTCGCGAGGCGTGGTACCGCTGGGCGAGCCGCTGCTGCAGTTCGTTCATCCCAAAGAAGGCTATGCGACGATGGCCAGCAACTTGTTGGGCGATGTCTATCTAGTAAACAATCTCTCTGAAGCGCTTGGCGTATACGGCGAAGGTGAGATTCCGGCGACGTTCGTGACCCGAGAGGGCGATGTTCTGTCACCGGACGGTGTGATCCGCGGTGGTGGTGAGTCCGCCGGTAGCGGCATGCTCGGCCGGGTGCGCGAAGTGCGCGAGCTTACGGAAGAGGTTGCCGAGGTCGACGCAAAGCTCGAAGCCGCCGCCGTCGTATTCGTCGCAGCCGAAGCCACCCTTCAGCGCACCGGCGAAGAGCAGGACAA